>DEPT01000073.1:0-6540 GCA_002358905.1 Akkermansiaceae bacterium UBA3385 | reverse complement strand
CAGGGCCGCACGGTGGATTTCACCAACACGGTGCTCATCATGACCAGCAACATCGGCAGCCAGTTCATCCTGAACGAAACCGATGCCGCCACCCGCAACACACGAGCGCTGGATGCCCTGCGCGGCCACTTCCGCCCGGAATTCCTCAACCGCATCGATGAAATTATCATCTTCGACCGTCTGCAGGGCGAGGACCTCAAGAAGATTGTGGGAATCCAGCTCCGCCGCGTGCTCAAGCGCCTCGAAAACCGCGGGCTCCGCATGCAGCTCAGCGATGCCGCTGCCGCCCTGGTAGCTGAGCATGGCTATGACCCGGTATATGGTGCCCGTCCGCTCAAACGCGCCATTCAGCACGATATTCTCGACCCGCTCAGTATGGCGATTCTGGAGGGCAGGTATCCCGAGGGTAGTACGATTCTCGTGGATGTTGAAGATGGAAAAATCGTCTTCAGATGATGAATTACCCGAGCCGACAGGCTCGGGTAATTTCATACTTTGCGCAGCAAAGTATTTCGTACACTGGCGCAGCCAGTGTAATTCATGCGGGGCGAAGCTCCGCTTTCATACGCCCGCAGGGCGTAATTCATTGAGGCCCGCAGGGCCGACTGATTACCGCTGCATCAGCAGCGGTACTGCCGTTTGAGAGAATAAATGCAAATCACCGTTCATCGGGAAATCCCGATAGGAAACATTACTTCTTCCAATCAGCCCGAGCTTTCACTGTATTAAGCGATTGAATCAGCATGCGCATAATATTGCCGTTCAATCGTTTCATCTTCTTGAGCTGTTCGGTCTGTTTCTCGTTTTCAGGCACAAAAAGCTCCAGCCAGAACTTAGTTTCGTTGCACTCTTTCAGAGCCGTGTGCATCTTGTTGGCAAAATCCGCGGGGCCATTGCCATACTTAGCTTCGGCAATATTGGCGCCTATGGCGGAAGAGGCTCGCAGGAACTGGTCTTTCTTGGCGCCATAGCCTCGCATATCCTTGCCATATTCCATGGCAAGCCTGGCGAGTTGGAGAGAATAGTCGGCCAGTTTATCCTGTTTCATGATATTGGGATGATATCGTGATACTGGTTACTTTGCAAGGATATTGTTACCCAATGCCCGCGGATTTGAATTCACATGCTAAACCGGCAGTACCGCTGCATCTGCAGCGGTAAACAGTCGACCCTGCGGGTCTCAATGAATTACACTGGCACAGCCAGTGTATGAAAGCGGGGCTGCGCCCCGCATGAATTACGCTGCTGCGCAGCGTACGAAATACCTCTGCTGCGCAGAGGTACGATAATCACCACTCGCTATCGCTCGTGGTGATTATGCTTGCAACGCCTATACCTATCTGCTACAATGCGTGCAGCATTATGACACCCAAACACATTGTTGCCGTTATCGACTATGGCTCACAATACACGCAGCTGATTGTACGCCGCGTGCGTGAGCTGGGCTTCCTCGCCAAGCTTTATGCGCTGGAGGACCTGCATGAAATCAGCGAGCCGGGCGCCATTATTCTTTCCGGCGGCCCCCGCAGCACATCGGAACCGGACGCTCCGGATATTGATTTTGAATGGCTTACTTCTTTCGATGTTCCCGTACTGGGTGTATGCTACGGCATGCAGCTGCTGAACATCAAGACAGGCGGTACGGTGCGCCCCAGCAACAAGCGCGAGTACGGCCCCGCCGCTCTGGTGCCCGAGAAGCTGGAAGGCCTGTATGCTGATATGAGCCCCTCTTCCCAGGTGTGGATGAGCCACTCTGACACGGTTGACCACCTGGCTGACAACTGCCGCGTGATTGCCCGCAACAGCGATGGCGTACCTGTTTCCCTGCAGTGGGGCGAGCAGATGTTCGGTATCCAGTTCCACCCGGAGGTAACCCACTCCCACGAGGGCCGCACCATCCTCAAGAATTTCCTTTCCTACGCCAAGGACCTGGCCAAATTCGACATCGGTGACTTCAAGCGCGAACTCATCGAGGACATCCGCGCCAAGGTGGGCGATAAGCAGGTGGTCTGCGGTGTTTCCGGCGGTGTGGACAGTACCGTGCTGGCCGTGCTGCTACACGAGGCTGGCGTGAATGTACGCTGCATCTTCGTGGACAACGGTCTGCTGCGCAAGGACGAAGCAAAGGAAGTGCAGGCAAACTTCGCCCGCATGGGTGTGGAAATTGAAACTGTGGATGCCAGCGAACGCTTCCTGGCTGCTCTGGCCGGCGAAACCGCCCCGGAGAAGAAGCGCCGCATCATTGGCAACCTGTTCATCGATGTGTTCTGGGACGCCGTGGGCGATGCAGAGATGCTGGCCCAGGGTACCCTGTATCCGGACGTGATTGAGAGTGCCTCCAACGCCAAAAGCAAGGCTTCCGTCATCAAAACTCACCACAATCGCGTGGAACGAGTACTCAAGATGCAGGAAGAAGGCAAGGTGATTGAGCCGCTGGCTTTCCTGTTCAAGGACGAAGTACGTGAACTGGGTGCCTCCATGGGCATTTCCCACGACATTCTGTGGCGCCATCCCTTCCCTGGTCCTGGCCTGGCTGTACGCTGCCCGGGCGAGGTGACCAAGGACCGCCTCGACATCATCCGCGAATGTGATGCCATCTTCATCGGCACGCTGCGCAAGTGGGACTGGTACGACAAGTGCTGGCAGGCCTACGCCGGTCTTATCCCCGTTAAGACCGTGGGTGTGAAGGGCGACGAGCGTTCCTACGAATTCGCCACCAACCTGCGCGCCATCGTATCCGAGGACGCCATGACAGCCGACTGGGTACAGCTGCCCTACGACCTGCTGCGCGAGGCTTCCAACCGCATCCTGAATGAGGTTTCCGGCATTAACCGTGTGCTTTTCGACGTAAGCACCAAGCCGCCGGCATCCATCGAATGGGAGTAAATATTTTCAACACTCCAAAAAAACGACAGGCGCATGGCACCATGCGCCTGTCGTTTTTTTCGGGGATGTATTTGAAACTGTTCACAGATTTTCACTCATAACGCTTTTTTACTGGAAATCTGGTAGATTTGGTGTAGACTAGTGGAAAAGGCTTACCTCACCGTATGAAAAAGTTCTGGATAATCGCCATTTTGCTTTGCGTAGGCATCTACCTTTGTGGGCATTCTTCCATGCTGGAGGATAAACAGAAAACAGAAGGTTCGCTCGCACGTATCGATGATCTCAACTCTCCCCAGTTCTGTGTTGGACTGCCACTGGGTGGCAAAGCCATGACTGTAGGTGAAGAGCGGTTCAGTAACGCCCGACTCTGCTATTTCAACAACCCGAAGGCCGCCTACGATGCTATTCTGCAGAAAAAAGTAGATGCTTTCCTCTTCAACAGCCACTCCCTGGATTTCATCGATACCCGCAACCCCGACCTTACCGTACTCCCCGGTGTGACAGAGCGCGTCAATATCGCCATTGCTTTTTCCCCGGAACAAAAGGAGCTGAGATACGAAGTGAACAAACTTATTTCCCAGCTGAAAAACGATGGCACCTACCAGGACATGTACGAACGCTGGTTCAAATCCCGCCGGCTTCCGGACATTCCGCACATAGAACGCCCCAAAGCGCCAACACGCAAAATCCGCGTAGGTGTGTGCAGCCAGGTACCGCCGCTGTGCTTCCGCACCAAACAAGATGATGAACTGAGTGGATTCGATATCGAACTGCTGCGCCGCCTGGCCAATAAGCTGAACGCCCGCATCGAACTTCATGATTTAGATTTCACAACGCTGTTCGAAGCCCTGGACCAGGGCCGCATTGACATGGGCATTGCTGGTCTGAACAGAGACGACCGCCGCCCGGACCAGGTAATATACAGCAATAACTACATCGATTCCTACATTGTTGCCATCGTCCGCTCTGAATTGGTAAAAGCCCCCGAAAAGAGTCGGAAATAAGCTTGACCCCACAGGGGCACGTATGATACTATGAAGAGCTGACAAGGAGGCTCTTCATACCATGTTCATCAACCGCGAGATTTCCTGGCTTGAATTCAACCAACGCGTGCTAAACCAGGCACTGCGTCCGGAGCTTCCGCTGCTGGAGCGCCTGAAATTCCTTTCCATCAGCGCCAGTAATCTGGATGAGTTTTTTCAGGTACGCGTGGGCGGGCTCATGCTGCTGAGGCAGACAGGCAAGTTCAAGCCGGACATCACCGGGCTTTCTCCCAGTGAACAGCTGGAGCGCATCCGTGAGCGTGCCCGCGCCATGGTAGATGAACAATACCGTCTGCTGCAGCAGGTTCTCATGCCCTTAATGAAGGAAGCTGGGCTCAGCCCACTGGCGCTGAATGACCTGACCGAAGCCCAGCATGCCAGCCTGGAAGAATATTTCATTTCCAACATCGCCCCCATCCTGACCCCCCTGGCCATGGAGGTGGAACAACCGCCAACCCTGCCTAATCTGAGCCTTATTCTGGGCGTGGAATTGCAGCAGGAAGGGAGCAGCGACACGCGTTTTGTAGCCATCACCCTGCCGGATGCCCTTCCCCGCCGCGTACAATCTGCCGTACTCGGACGCAACGGCTACGTCATGCTTGAAGACATGGTAAGCACGTTCTGCCCACTGCTGTTCCCCGGAGAAAACGTAACCAGCACCACGCTTTTCCGCGTAACCCGCAACGGGGATATTGCGGTGGCAGAGGAAGAAGGCGGCGACTTTGCACGAGAAATGGAAAGTGTTCTGGTTGCACGCAAGTTCTCCGATTGTGTGCGCCTGGAACTGCCGGATACAGCCACCCCCCGCGTTGTCAAACGCATTTCTGCCATCGTAGGGGCAGACGCCGGTGCCACTTACCAGGTCCCCGGTTTTCTTCGCCCGGTTGATTTCGGGCAAATGGCTTTTGAACCCGGCAATGACCAGCACAAAGTGCGGGCATGGACTCCCTGCTGGCCTGCTGCAGTGGATGCCTCGCTCAACATGTTCGAAAACATCGCCCAGGGAGACATTCTCATCCACAACCCGTACGAAAGTTACGAACCTGTGGTGAAACTCATTGAAGAAGCTGCCGCAGACCCGGACGTCATTGCCATCAAGCAGGTTTTATACCGCACTGCCAGCAACTCCCGCTTCATTGCTGCGCTGTGCCGTGCCGCTGAAACAGGCAAGCAAGTCACCGTCCTCGTAGAACTTAAAGCCCGTTTTGACGAACTGCATAATCTGGCACAGGCCGAAAAGCTGCAACGCTCCGGCGTTCAGGTAGTATACGGCGTAAAAGGCTTCAAGACTCACGCCAAGATTATGCTCATTGTGCGCAGAGAAAATGGCGCCTTACGCCGCTACTGCCACATCGGCACCGGCAATTACAACGAAAGCACAGCGCGAATCTACAGCGATCTCTCGTTGCTCACTTGCGATGAACACCTTGGGGCAGATGCCTCCCAGTTCTTCAACTCCATCACGGGTCTTACCAGGCTCATGCGATTCCGTCGCATCTACCCTGCACCTTCTGCCATGAAAAGCAGGTTGCTTGAACTCATCGCGGCAGAGACCCGTCGCGCAGAAACCGGAGAACGAGCCCTGATTCGAGCCAAGATGAACTCCCTGAATGATGTGGAGGTCATGCAGGCACTGGAACAGGCCGCCGAAGCCGGTGTGCAAATCCAGCTCAATATCCGTGGCATTTGCTGCTGGGCTCCCACCAGCGAAAAAGCGCAGGCCTGCACCCGGATTACCAGCATTGTGGACCGCTATCTCGAGCACGCCCGCCTGATTCATTTCCACAACGGTGGCAACCCGCTTGTCTACATGGCCAGCGCAGACTGGATGAGCCGCAACCTCGACCGGCGCGTTGAGCTGCTGGTTCCTATTGAAAATCCCCAGCTGGTTCATCGCGTCCTGGACATTCTGGATGCCTGCTTCAAAGACAACACCCAGGCCAGCGACATGGCGCCTGACGGTTCCTACCATCCCGCTACAGGGCGCAGGAAACCCTTTGCCATGCAGGCTCACCTGCAACGCGAAGCCCGCCGCCGCGCCCGCAACCAGGAAAGCGACAACAAGCAGGTCCTGGAACCCCACAGGCCCAAGAAAGCGTAAGTCAGCCGCCACAGGGAGGAGGCTCCTTGGGAGACCAGGTATCTGTATATATACGACTGATACACTTACCCAAGTGCCGCTGTATGAATGCCGGTTTGTCTGCAATGGATGACCAATGAACCATGAAACAACATCCCTCTTGGTGCATCTCTTCAGCGAGTTTCATCGCTGCGGTATCCGTCTCTATCACCGTTGCCGACAAAACAACACCCTTAAGCTTATATTTTCGAGCCTGTTTCATTCCTTGCTCTGACCAGACAGTCAAGGCCACATTCTTGAACCCGGCACGAAGCGCACGAAGATATTTGTAACAATCATACGCCTCTACCACCATGCGATCCGCATAAGGAATCTCACGAATCAAAAATTCAAAAAACACGATGAGAAGCGCGATAAAATAAACATAAAGCAAGCGTTACGAGTACATTGTGTAGTGTATGCGCTTTGTGTGTCATACTCTGGGCAACTCTAAGGCAACAGCCGCCCATTTTTCTGGTGGCATATATAGGA
>DEPT01000054.1 GCA_002358905.1 Akkermansiaceae bacterium UBA3385 | reverse complement strand
TTGTTGTAGCGGCTTATGTGGAGTTTTCTTTGCATTGTTTAATATATTCAGCGTTAAGGCTTTATCTCGTTGTAAAGTATAGCAAACTCAGAATAAAAGTCCAGCACTTTTTTACTTTTTCTCCACTCATTTTCAACAGGTTGTATTTACACAAACGGAGACATAACGGCTCTTCGTCTAACATTGTGGAATGACCGGATGGAGGAAGAGAAAAAGACGGAAAAAAGTAATAATAAAACGCACAAAAAGATTGAGCATGGAGGAGAAAACTCCTACCATGCCCTGTGTTGTGTTTTTGAAGTACTTGAAAACTACAGGAACGGGCGAGGATAGTCAAGGCAAATTTGAGTATTCCGAGTGTAAAGAAGTAAAAAAGGAAACTTGTCCTCATTGTGGAGGAGAAGAAATCTATGCGCATGGCTATTATCATCGCAAGGTAAGTGCAATGGGGAAAGATGGAGCAAGGAAGCGACTGAAAATTAAGGTAAAACGCTATAAATGCCTAAATTGTGGCAGAACATATACTCAGAGCTGTGACCACATCGGATTGCAGAAAAACCAACGACGCAATCAACGCCTGAATGATGCAATAGCACGCGAGTGTTCCAACGGAGTAAGTAATAAGAAGATAGCAGAAAAGTACAACATGAGCGCAAGTGCAGTTGAACGCCAACTGCACCGAAGTCATGAAAAGCTACTCAGAGAGCAATTGAATTATCCCTGTCCCATCGTGTTGGGTATAGATGAACACAGCATCCATAGAGGGACTACCAAAGGGCATAAGTTTGCCGTAACCTTGACCGATTTACGTAATCATCGAGTTTATGAAGTCTTTGAGGGTAAGGATAGTAAGACATTAGAGCCTAATCTGCGACGACTAAAGGGGAGAGAAAAAGTGAAGATGGTATGCATAGATTTAAGCTCGCCATTCCGCAGTATTGTAATGCGCCTTTTTCCCAATGCAAAAATAGTGGTTGATAGGTTTCATGTAATAAGATTGGTAATAGAAACATTCCTAGAGTTCTGCCGAGAAGATGAGCCGGGGATTCGCTGGCAACGAGGTATTACCCGAGCATTGAGAACAAAAGGAGAAAATCTGAACTCAAAACAAAAAGAGCTTTTGGAAGATCTGTTTAGGAAGAACCCGAGAATAAAGACAGCCTATGAGTTTAAGGAAGAACTTTGCAAGTTATTAAATATAAAGGAAAGGAAGAGAAAAGACTGTCCTCCTCTCATAGAAAAATTAAAAGAACAGGTCTGGTTGCTGTTAAATGATGCACCGCCTGTTTTCCAAAAATTGGGCAAAACGTTACGCTTATGGTTTGAGCCGATTATTCGCATGTGGCGCTTTACCAAAAGTAATGGCATCACCGAGGGATTTCATAGAAAAATGAAACTGATTCAACGCCGCGGATTTGGTTATCGCAACTTTCAAAACTACCGGTTAAGAGTATTAATCGAATGTGGGCGAATTTTAGTATAAAAAATCAAATTCCACAATGTTAGGACTTGACCCGACATAACGCCTCTAATATTTAGAACAAAGCGCTGCAATTCAAGGCGTTTTTGCATTTCAATAGTATACACTCTGTGCAGATTCCTTAAGTAACTGATTGAAAATCAAAGCGTGATAAGGATAGGAACGGTAAACATGACAAATAACGCAAAAGGTTGACTATGCGTTCTTTATGGCGTTTTAAGAGGTGAAGGGTATACGGCATACCCAGTCCTTTGGAGTCCCGGAGCCGCTTTTGAATACTTAAACCGGTTCTCCTGAGTATTCAAATATGATTTAGTGTTGCAGAATAGGGACTCCGCAACTCACTAAAGATAAAAGAATAAACTAAAAAAGCCTGCTTTCCAAATTGTGTCGGAAAGCAGGCTCGGTGAATACACGAGAAGAGATTCGAACTCCTGACCAACTGTGTGTAAGACAGCCGCTCTACCACTGAGCTACTCGTGCGTGCGCCGGTAGTTTAGCAGAAGCAGAAACGAATAGCAAGTCTAAAATTAATTTTTTTGCAAATTTTAGCAATTAGCTGGCTTATTGTATTATCCTCAACGCGGGAAATAGCGGGCAACGAGGGGTTCCTGCACCGCGAAAAGAGCTTCGCGGTCTGCGGGTTCGTAGTCCAGATAGCCGTGCAGGTGGGTCAGACCGTGTACCATGTAACGGAACAATTCTTCCTCGCGCAGCAAACCATGAGCCTCAGCATAGCTGGCGGCGGTATCGCAGCTCACCAGCACTTCGCCATAGGGGAATGTGATGGCATCGGTTGCCGTGGGATCATCCAGGAACTCGCCATGCACCTGCGCAATGGTGGGGTCATCCACTACTGAGATTTCCACCACATCTAACTCAGAAAGAACGTGGTCTGGTCCCTTCGGGGCTTGCAGCAGCTCCGGCAGCAGAGCCTGCAAAGCTTCGCGATAACGCTCTACGAGAGCCTCGCTCACCCAGTCGTTTTCCACGTTAATATAAATCTCAATCAGCGGTTGCATCGGTAGCCTCCTCTCGTTCACGGCGTTTACGTTCCTTGGCGGCAGCGCGAGCCGCGCGGAAAAAGGACTGAAACTGCTCCAGGCAGGCATCGCCCAGCACCCCGCCCTGCACCGCGCATTTGTGATTGAGCGGAGGGTTGGAATCCAGCAGGTTAATCCACCCGCCACAGGCTCCCCCCTTGGGATCAGGTATACCGAATACAACCCGGTCCGGACGGCAATGCACAAGTGCACCCGCACACATGGGACAAGGCTCCTTGGTCACATATACCGTGCAGCCTTCCAGGCGCCAATCCCCCACGGCGGCTTCCGCAGCCGTCAGCGCCAGCATTTCAGCATGAGCCGTGGCATCCTTGAGCGATTCCACCTGGTTCCACCCACGGGCAATAACTCTGCCATCCTTCACCACCACACAACCACAGGGCACCTCATCTGCACGGCGGGCCTTCTCTGCCTCCTGCATTGCCAGGAACATGAAATGTTCGTCCTCGGTCATCGGTTGTGCTGCTGGTATAAAAAGAAAAGCGGCCGGCGGGCAGTTCCCCGCCCAGGCCGACCGCTCAGCGGTTTCAGAATTTACTTAATGGTGATGCGCTCATCATTATCCAGGATAGCCTGCAGCTCAGGCCAGCCCTCCTCGGTCTGATTCTGGAACATGTGAAGGTACACAGAAACAGCACCGGCGGGATAAGTCTCAAACAGGGCATCCACAGCTTCCTTCAGCTTATCGGCATCCAGGGTCTCGGGCAGCACATCCACCACACCGTGGCCGTTGTGCTCAATACCCAGCTTCTCAATGAAGCTCACAAGCATACCCTCGTGCTTACGAATCAGCCACACCTGCAGCAGGTGGTCAGCAATAGTCTCTGCGGGCTTCCAGGCAAGCATCTTCTTCAGCCATTCGAACTGCTCAGCCACCGGCTTCTGCTGCATGTACTGGGGACGCAGCTTCTTAAGAGCACCCAGTTCGCGGAGGGCTGCACGGTACACGTTGCGCTCCTGGTTGCGCATCCAATCAAGGAAAGCGGTTACCGTTGCATCATCGGACTTCTGGAAAATCGTGTAGGACTTCATAAGCGTGAGAAAAAGATAAACGTGGCAATACTAAATCACATCCCCATCGGTTTGTCGAGTACAAGCTTAGACATAATACCGCATTTATCCATTTTTCTTCTCAAAGAAGAACAAAGTTATGCATCAGGACAGGCTTTGCAGAGGAAATTCTTTATCGACCGAGCGGCGTTTCCGCACTTTAGACCAGAGAGCCGCCAGCACCAGCAGCACAACCCCACCACCACCGAAAGCCACCATAGCGTTTCCGGGTTTGACCGAAACTGTTTTTTCCATGCGCACAGCACGTTTACCGGCAGCTTTAAGAGACAGCAATTTGGGAGCAATCATCACATGACTGATGCAACGCTGACTAAACTTGACACTGCTGTAATGCTCATTCAGGGCCGTATTCAACGCAGGATACTCAAGCAGTACCTCGCCGGAAGAATCCACCACAGTAACCCCGGGAGACGTCACTTCACGAGCGCCATTCACCAGAACAGTCAGCGCCAGGTAATCCCGGTCCTTTATTCTGACAGAACCGGGATGTTCCAACAATCGGGAAAGAGACAGTGCCTTATTCGCCCCCCAGAGCTCTCCCCCCCAATTCCCAGCTAAGCCCTCCTTGGTAAGAAACAAGCCAAACTCCTTGGAGGAGCCCACAATCGTCACCAGTTCCTCGGGTTCCTTCACCGTCTCCACTTCATTCAAGTCAAGCATGATAGTTAGTGAAGTCTGGCAATTCATGTGATTACGCCCCCCCATTTTCCGGGTATACAGTTGAGTATCCGCACTTGAATACACCCCCTCATTGATATAAGGCTCAGCAGATTTCGACTTTATACCCAGCACGGAAGGAGCCAGCAAATACCCCACGACACACACACCAAGAAGGAGAAAGAAATGTTTCATATCAATAATCAACCTCAGTACGCAGTAATTTTAACCATTCAAAACAAATAGTCAAGATAAAACCACGACGAGTTTCTGTCAATACCTAAGCAACCCATCAACCTTCTCCACTATTCAAAATATAATGATTCGGGAAGTCCTGGATATTTATGCAGCCATTGGAGCACATGAAAGCATGTGACTCCCATTAACAGGCGAATTATCGCTGGTGTGCAGTTTATTCTTGGCTAGACTGGAGAAGAGTGGTAGTATGTGTGCATGGTCAGAATATTAGCAGCAACCGATTTTACAGAAGAAGGGCAGGCCGTGCTTGACTTCGCAGCCGAAATGGTATGCAAGACAGGCGGCAAGATGTACCTGTTGCACGCGGTAGAGCCCTGCATCATCGATGCAGCGGGCAGTCTCTCCGGCGGCAGCGGTATGGGCGCCGGGGATATTCCGGGCAACCTGCCGAACCTGGATTACAAGCGTATGGACGCCTGCCAGGCCGTTCTTGCCATTGCAGATGCCCGAGCTAAACAGCTTGGCGAACAAATCAGCAGGAAATGGGGCATCCCGATTTATGCCAAGGCCGAGGAAAGTGACGACATCGTAGACTGCGTACACCAGTTCTGCCTCCGCCACAACATTTCCCAGCTGGTCATCGGCAATCGTCACCACTCCCTGCTTACCTCCATTCTGCTGGGCAACACAGCTGAAAAGCTGGTGCGTGCCGCCAACATCCCGGTAACGGTGGTTCCCTGCGGTCCCAAAGCCCAGCACTGATGGTCATCCTCTTTCTGGGAGACGTGGTGGGCGAACCCGGCCGCTGCGCGTTGTACCGTGCGCTGCCCGAACTCCGGGCAGAATACGGGGTGGATGCCGTTGTCGTCAACGGAGAAAATGCAGCCGGTGGCAAGGGTATCATTCCCCGGCTGGCACGTGAGTTTATGGAAAACGGGGTTGATGTCATCACCCTGGGCGACCATGTATGGGATCAATCTGACCTGATTCCCTGGCTTCCGGAGGCTCCGAACGTGCTGCGTCCATTCAACCTGCAGCCCGGCACACCGGGCAACGGCAGCTGCATTATCGACACCCCGGCAGGCAAGCTGGGGGTGCTCTGTCTGCAGGGGCGAACCTTCATGCGTCCCGGTGCAGAAAACCCCTATACCCAGGGATACGAAGAAGCTCTGCGTCTCCGAGAAGCCGGAGCCCAGGTGGTGCTGGTGGATTTTCACGGAGAAACCACCAGCGAAAAGATAGCTATGGGATACCGCATGGATGGCGTGGCAAGCGCCGTTATCGGCACGCACACCCACGTGCAGACCGGAGATGAACGCATTCTGCCCGGCGGTACAGCCTACCTTACAGATGCCGGCATGTGTGGCAGCCGGGATGGCGTCATCGGCCGGGATGCCGAGTGCGTGCTGCAGGGGCTCATCACCAACCTGCCCAACCGGTTCCCGATTGCCGGTTTTCCCGCCATGGTCAACGGTGTCGTAGTGGAAGTAAACACAGCCACAGGAAAAGCAGTGAAAATAGAACGCATCACCCGAGTATACGACGAAAAATGATGGATGTGGAACGATTCGGCGGCATTGCCCGCCTGTATGGAGTAGCCCCGGCAGAGCGGCTGGCCGCAGCCCGCGTGGCAGTGGTAGGCATAGGCGGCGTAGGCTCATGGGCAGCAGAAGCACTGGTCCGCAGCGGAGTGGGCACTATCATTCTTCTGGATATGGATGACCTCTGCATCACCAACACCAACAGACAGATTCATGCATTGGACGGCAATTACGGCCGCGCCAAGGTGGAAGCCATGGGAGAACGCTTGCGTGCCATCAATCCGGCCGTGCTGGTAGAAGAGGTCATGGCTTTCTACACGGTCTCCCGGCCGGAACGACTGTTCGACACAGCGCCGGATGTTGTCATTGATGCCATTGACAGCATGCGCCCCAAAGCGCACCTCATTGCCGAATGCTACAAACGCGGCATTCCGCTGGTAACCTGCGGCGGAGCCGGGGGCAGAGTAGATGCCAGCTGCATTTCCGTGGCAGATCTGGCCCGCAGCGGTGGGGATAACATGCTCTCCCAGCTCCGCAAGGTACTCCGCAAGGAATACGCCCTGCCCCTGCACGACAAATGCCCGGAAATCGGCATCCGCTGCGTCTATTCGCCGGAGCGCCCCCGCTTCCCGAAATGTGATGGAACTGTAAGCACGGAACGCGAAGCCCACCAGAAAGGCGGCATCGGGTGCGCCAGTGGCTTTGGTTCTGCCACTCACATAACCGGCACCTTCGGCTTTATGATGGCCGGAGAAGCCCTGAACATTCTAACTCTAGACCCCGCATGAAATTCAACGACCGCACCGCACGAGCCAACAAGCACACCGCACGCACTGAAGCAAAGTTCGAGAAAAAGCCCGCTGCCACCATTGTGGTGAAACCCCGCCCCGAAGGCGAACTGCTGGATATTCTGGAAGAACACCCCCAGGGGCTTTACCTGGTGCTGGACTGCATTCAGGACCCGCACAACCTGGGTGCCATTCTCCGCTCTGCAGATGGAGCAGGCGTGGCAGCCGTCATTGCGCCCAAGGATAAATCCGTGGGCATTACCGAAACCGTGCTGCGCGTATCTGTAGGTGCTGCAGAAAACGTCCCCTTTGTGCAGGTAACCAACCTGGCCCGCACCATGAAGCAGATGAAAGATGCCGGCATCTGGTTCGTAGGAACCTCCGACCACGGCGACCGTTCACTGTACGATATTGACTTCAAGGGGGGCATTGCCATCGTCATGGGAGCTGAAGGCGATGGTATGCGCCGACTGACCGAGGAAAATTGCGATTTTCTGGTGCGTATACCCATGGCCGGGAAAGTCCCCTGCCTGAATGTATCCGTTGCAACGGGTGTGTGCCTGTATGAAGCCGTGCGCCAGCGCAACCTCTGATTCATCCGCCGCGCATGAGCTGTATCCTCCATATCGAACCGCCCCCCGGATGCACGGTTCGATTCATCTCAGACCTGCATCTGGGGCATGAGCGCTGCGAAGCCCCTCCTGTGGAGCAGCTAGCCCCCCTTCTCCAGGGAATCGGCATGCTCGTGGTGGTGGGAGACATGGCAGAAACCCGTAAATGTGCCTGGCAAGCCGCCGGCATGGCAGAGCGCCAGAAACTGCGGGAGCTGTGCCAGGCGCATGGCGTCCAACTCATCGAGATTTCAGGCAACCACGACCCGGACACCCCCGCCCTGCTTGCCCGCTTCTGGGGTGGCCGCGTTGTTGCCATGCACGGCCACGCCCTGCACAAGGAGGTAGCCCCCTGGAGCTGGGAATACCTGCGAAACAAAGCAACCTGCCGCAAGCTTATTGACTCCTGCCCCGCTGCTGACTCAGACCTGGAAAGCAGACTGGAGCTCTCCCGTGCCATGTGCCAGCTCACCCCGCCTATCATGCGCCGGGAAGGTTTCCGCAATCCCCTTCTCCGCGGGTTCATGCACTGTTTCTGGCCACCGGAGCGCCCCCTGGGCATCGTGTGGAGCTGGCTTACCTGTGGCAGAAAAGCAGAGCATTTCGCCCGCCGTTTCTTTCCTGCCGCAGAAGTAGTCATTTTCGGCCACATGCACCGCTCCGGCCACTGGAGGTACGGCAAACGAAAAATCTACAACACCGGCGCCTGGTTTCGGCACGCAACTCCGTATGTTGTTGATATGCGAGACTCTCGCGTCATTGCATACCGCAAAATAACGGATATGAGGGATGTTTAAAAAAAACTGACCCTTTTTTTTGAAAGAAACGTATTTATTGCTTGCGTTCAGGATATTAGAATGATATATTCTGCCCGTTACCGCAACCTCTTTATAAACTATGAACAAGACTCAGCTTATCGACGCCATCCAGAAGGAACTCGGTCCGGACGCCACCAAGAAGTGCGCTGCCGAGGCTCTCAACGCCACTCTCGCCGCCATCTCCAAGGCTGTAGCCACGGAAAAAGTGCAGCTCGTAGGTTTCGGCACATTCGAGACCAAGAAGCGCCCCGCCCGCACCGGCCGCAACCCCCGCACTGGCGAAACCATGACCATTCCTGCCAGCTCTGTAGTAAGCTTCAAGGCATCTTCCGCCCTCAAGGCTAACTAAAGAACTCATTTCATTAGTTTTGATAAAAACCCCGGTTCCGCTCGGAACCGGGGTTTTCCATTGTTGAAAAAGCTGATTCGGTCAAACAAGTACAGCTGCAGAATCAATGGAATCTTCGCCGTAAATCAGCTCGGCCAGCACGGGCAGACCGGTGTACTCCTCCAGCATAGCACGGTTCGTCACGGCAGCGGTATCCCATTCCTCACTCTGCTGGTTCAGAATAATGCCCCGGCACTCCAGCCCGCGCTGCTGAATGCCCTGCAGAGTCAGCAAAGCCTGGCTCACAGCCCCCTGGCGGTTGCTCACCACCAGCAATACCGGCAACTTCAGCTCTGCAGCCAGGTCCGCCATCGTCCTGCCCGGGCAAAGCGGTGTTTCCCAACCACCTACTCCCTCTACCAGCAGTGTTTCATATTCTGCAGACAAGTGCTGCACCTGCTCCACAAGAGCAGGAAGCGAAACCGTCTGTCGTTCGAACTCTGCCCCCATACGGGGATCTGCCAGCGTACGGAGATACAAAGGATTCAGCAAATCCAGGCTCAGCGTAAGAGCTCCGGCGGCCTCGCGCATGGCACGCAGTTCCTTACGGTCACCGCAGGAAACCGGCTTGCAGCCCATAGCCGCCACGCCGCGCTGGCGCAAATCACGAATCAAGGCCGTAATGACGTGAGTCTTTCCCACGCTCACATCTGTTCCGGTTACAAAATAGGCATTCATAATCATTTGTCTTACTCGGGCATCGAGAGTCGGATATCATCAATACTCCACTCCGGACTGGAGGAACGCACCAGCAGGTGGTTCACCATGAACCACACCACAACTGCCGCCCCCAGACAAATCAACTTCGCCTGCCAATTAGCGGTCAACAACTTCCGAAATCTGGTCCTGTGTCGCATGTGAATAAAGGAGTTTGGTTAAACGGTCGGAAAGCAAATCAAGATTTATATCGCGCTGCACCACATTTCCAACAGCCAGAGAAACAGACCCCGTTTCTTCCGATACAATGATGACAACGGCATCAGAGGCCTCGGCCAAGCCTATACCGGCACGGTGGCGCAGCCCCATGCTGCGGTCTTTCAGCTCCCGGTTTGATACGGGCAGAATAGCAGCAGCAGCCACAATGCGCTCATTATTCACGATAACAGCGCCATCGTGCAGCAGCGTCTTGGGCATGAAAATCGTACCTATCAGCTCACGGGTGTACTGGGCATCCAGCTCCGTGCCGGTTTTGGCGTATTCCTGCAGCTTGTTGCTCCGGCAAATCGCAATCAAAGCGCCATATCGCTTGGAAACAAGATACGAAACGGACTCTCGCACCAGGGTCACGAAATCCTGATTTTCCTGCTGATTGCTCAGCAGGCGTGCTATCAACTTGTTGGACCCCAGGCGCGCCAGAGCTGTTCGCAACTCAGGCTGGAAAAGGATGACCAGAATCGTACCGGGGCCGATAATCAAGCCAGCCAGGTGCTTCAGCACCACGGCATGAGTCAGTTCCAACAGGAAATACCCCAGAATCACCGTGGCAATGAGCCCGGCAAGAATGGCTGCTGCGCGGGAATCCTTCACCGCGCGATACAGCTGGTAGAACAAGGCCCAGAGCACCAGAATCTCAAAGATGCCTCTGAGGATTTCGTATAAGGTCATGCCCGCATCTTACTATGATTCAACACTCATGGCAAGCGAAAAGCTGATACTCTGCGTATGGCTCACGGGCCCCGGCAAGGTAAAGCAAGGCACGCCACCCCCAGCAATCCCAATACTACAAATTGAAAGCAAAACACTTACATAACAACAAGCACCACACCTCAATCCTCTTTTCATAGATAAGCACGCGCCCCCGGCGCAAGCACTGCTCCAGAAATTTGTGAGGGAGTATAATTACGATTTAGCGTGGGCTTTTGTTCTATTCGAAGCGAGGAACTTTGGTCCTTCGCCGTTTTATGTTTTCGGAACTAAAGTCCCATGCTACGACAGATTTGCGACCCCTCAAAATCCCATTTTGGTGAATACGGGAGGCTTCTTCCCCCCCTGTTACTCATTTAATCGATTGCAAATTCTTTCAGAACATGTGAAAACTGGAATAAAAATTGATTTTCCTATTTGCAAGGAAACAGAAATCTGCTAGAATAGTGGGCGTTGTAATGAAAACCATCGATCGCTACATCCTCAAGCAACTTATTTCCGTCACTTTCCTGGGGGTGCTTTCTCTGACGATGCTGCTACTGCTGGGGCAGCTTTTTAAGGAGTTGCACACTCTTCTGGTGGAAAGCGGTGCTCCGCCAACTATTGTTATCGACTTCATTCTGCAGGTGATACCGTTTTCCCTGACTTTCTCCGTTCCGTGGGGATTCCTGACGGCAGTGCTGCTGGTGTACGGGCGACTGGCGGCGGATAATGAGCTGACCTCCATGCGCATGGCAGGCCTGAGTCTGTGGCGTCTCAGCGCACCGGCCATCGGCCTTGGACTGGCCTTGTCTGCCCTCTGCTACTACATCAACATCGAGGTCGCGCCTAAAGGCAAGAATGCCATGAGCGACCTGGTGATGCGTGCAGCCATGGACAACCCCCGCAACCTGCTGAATGCCAGCCAGAGCATGACTAAGCTGGACAAGGTACAGCTTTACATTGAACAACGCGATGGGGATGTGCTGAAGGGGCTCCATGTCTATCCGATTGATAAAGGGGCTGACCTGAGTTCAGACTTTGATGCCATTCACGCAGAAACGGCCACCATCGGTGAGTTTGACCTCAAATCCCGATTGCTTCAACTCACTCTGAAAAATGCAAGCATTGAACGCTCCGGCGGTTCGATGACAGATATGCCGGCCATTGCGGTCATGCCGCTGCGTATCCACATTCCCATACGCGACCAGCGCAAGCTTAAGCCGAACCGCTTCACCAACAGTGAAATCAGCTACGTTCTGGAACATATCGAAACCACGCTTCTGCTGGACATCAAAACACTGGAGCGCTATGAGGACAATGCCGCCGCCAACCCGGCTTTCCCCTGTGCAGAGCTGCTGTGGGCAGAAGTGCGCAAGGACGTAAACTATTACAAGACCATGAAGAACCAGAAGAATCGCCTGGCCTTCGAAACAGAAGGGGTCCAGCGCGCTTCCTTTGCCTGCGCCTGCATCGTATTCTCCCTCATTGGTGTGCCGCTGGCCATTACCGCGCGCCGAAAGGACACCTCTACCGGGTTTGCCATCGGCATTCTGGTGGCAGCCGTGTATTTCATGGCCCTGGTCTTCTGCGAACTTTCCCGCAAATCCAGCGGTATCACTCCATACATTGTGCTCTGGCTGCCGAATGTTCTCTGTGCGGCTTTCGCTATCTGGCAACACCAGAAAGCAAAATACCGCGGTTAACCTATCTGGTACCGTCACTGACAAAAAGAACCGCCATAATGGCGGTTCTTTTTGCTTGAAACATTGAGCTAAAGTAGATTCAGCAGAGTTTATGCCCGCTACGCTGCTCGTAATCGGAGCGCTGGTCATCCCCCACGGGACCGACGGCAAAATACCTGGCCATGGGGTGATTGAACAGGAGGGCGCATACCGAAGCGACAGGCTGCATCATGGCCGATTCTGTAAGAGTTGCCCCCGTGTGTTCTGTAGCATTCAGCAAGGCAAACACCGTTTCCTTTTCCCGGTGGTCAGGCTGGCTGGGATAGCCACAAGCGGGTCGGATGGAAACACTACCCGCCCCTGTCCACACCGAATCAATACACTCCTGTGCACATTCGGCCAGCGCCTCAGCCAGCATGCTGCACAACGCAGCACAGAGGAGGGCGCGATAGGTATCACCCTCCGCATTCAGCTGGGCAGACCAGGAATCTCCGCCGGTAATGGAAAGCTGCAAGGCGCCCACATAGCCCCCCTGCCCCTGCGGAGCCACGAAATCAGCCAATGCCATACGAGGATTTTCGCTGGCCTTCTGCTGCCGGAGCGTGTGCAGCACAGTGCCGTTCTCCAGCACCACATCATCCTGCACGCGGGCAGCGGGCCAGATACCGAACACGGCACGAGCCTGAAGTCTCTGTGAGGCCTCCGACAGCATACTCCGGGCATCCTCCATCAATTTCATTGCTTCTGCCACCTTATCAGCCGGGGCATCGGCATGCGGCGCACGGCGGGCGGGATTCCAAACATCCTGCATTTCAAAATAACGTAGCAGAATACCCCACTCTGATTTTTCCTCCAGTTGCTGCCAGCTCAGTGCAAAATCCGGAGCAGCGTGGCAGCACTTGCACCCAGCGGGAACGGCAGCAGTGAAAATCCCGGTTCTGACCGGCCGCGGCTGCGGCTGGGCAGTCCAATCGACCTGCAGCCCACGGGCACGGGCCTCAGACAGTGAGAAAAGAGGTACATCTTTCTGCTCAAACTCACGCCGCAGTCGTGCCTGTTCAGCCTTGACTCCGGAAATATACTCCTCCCTGGACGGCCCGATAAGGGCAGCAGCAGCCGGCACAATGGTGGAGGCATCTGCCGTCTGCACCACCACACCGGAGGGGTAATGCGGTGCCAGTTTGATGGCAGTATGCAGAGTGCCGGTCGTAGCTCCTCCAACCAGCAGCGGGGTATTCATTCCCGCAGACTCCAGGGCAGCAGCTACCTTGGCCATTTCTGCCAGAGACGGCGTTATCAAACCGGAAAGCGCCACCAAATCAGCTTTTTCGCGCTGCACGGCTGCCACAATATCCTCACAGGGCACCATCACGCCCAGGTCAACCACTCGGAACCCATTGCAAGAGAGCACAACACTCACGATATTCTTGCCAATGTCGTGCACATCTCCCTTCACGGTGGCCAGCACAACAGTACCGGCAGCATTACCGGCACCCTGGGCAGATTCCAGAAGCGGAGTAAGCACAGCCACCGCCTGCTTCATCACGCGGGCACTCTTCACGACCTGCGGCAGGAACATCTTGCCTGCGCCAAACAGCTCACCCACTTGTTTCATGCCATCCATGAGCGGTCCCTCAATCACAGCAAGCGGAGAACCGAGCAATTCCAGGGCCTCCTGGGTATCATTTTCCACAAACTCCGTAACGCCCTTGACCAAAGCGTGAGCCAGGCGCTCCTGCACGCTCAACTTACGCCAATCCGCCGGGGCGGCGGCAGACTTGGCGGGGGCTGCCCCCTTGTCCTTATTGGCTGCCAGCTCTTGAGCGTAGGAAATCAGGCATTCGGTAGCATCCTCAGCATTGTTCAGCAGCACAGCCTCCACCAGTTTGCGACGGTGTGCCGGAATATTCTCATAATCATCCATGAGAGCAGCATTCACAATGCACAGGTCCATGCCATTCTGCGAAGCATGGTGCAGGAACGCGGAATGCATGGCTTCGCGCACCGGGTTAATGCCGCGGAAGGAGAAGGAAACATTGGAGATACCACCGGAAATGTGGCAGTTCGGATGCGCGGAATGAATCTCACCGGCAGCCTGGAAGAAATGCAGCGCATGGTTGGCGTGCTCCGCAATGCCGGTCCCCACAGTCAGCACATTCGGGTCAAAGATGATGTCTTCTTCCGGGAAGCGCACCTTGTTCACCAGCAAGTCATAGGCGCGGTGAGCAATCGCAATGCGGTCTTCGCGCCCACAAGCCTGGCCATTCTCATCAAAGCCCATCACCACCACAGCCGCACCATATCGGCGCAACAGCGTGGCCTGGCGCAGGAACTCGGCCTCGCCATTCTTCAGGGAAATGGAGTTCACAATTCCCTTGCCCTGGGTACAGCGCAGGCCGGCCTCTATAACCTCCCAATTGGAGGAATCAATCATGAACGGAACGCAGGCAATATCCGGCTCAGCCGCCACCAGATTCAGGAAACGGGTCATGGCTGCAGGGCCATCAATCATGCCATCATCAAAACAGAAATCCAGCACCTTGGCGCCTTTATCCACCTGCTGGCGGGCAATTTCCACCGCTTCCTCGTACTTTTCTTCGCGGATAAGTCGGGCAAACTTGGGAGAACCGGCCACATTGCAACGCTCTCCCACAAAAAGAACACCCTGGTCACGGTGGTGATTAAGGGGCTCCAGCCCCGCAAGGCGCATCATGCCACCAGCCGGACGCGGAGTAATGGTACGGGGGGCAAAGCCCTGTACAGCCTCACGAATAGCAGCAATATACTCCGGCGTTGTGCCACAGCAGCCACCCACCATATTCAGCAACCCTTCCTCGGCATATTCTCGCAGAATACCCGCCATGTGAGCAGCGGTGTGGGCATAGCCCGTGGGGCTCATCGGGTCTGGCAAACCGGCATTCGGGTACAGGCAGACCGCACAGTCTGCCAGTTCTGCCAGCTTGGCAGCAAAGGGCTTCATGAGGTCGGCCCCCAGGGCGCAATTGATACTGATAGCCAGCGGACGGGCATGGCGGACACTGTTCCAGAACGCTTCCACCGTCTGCCCAGAAAGAGTGCGTCCGGCCTTATCCGTAATGGTGAAGCTGATGATGACGGGCGGCAGGTCACGCTCGGTTCGCAATTCATCAATGGCAAACAGGCAGGCCTTAGCATTCAGGGTATCAAAAATAGTCTCCAGCAGCAGAATATCCACCCCGCCATCTGCCAGAGCAATCACCTGCTCACGGTATGCCCGACGTAATTGGTCAAAATTGATAGCACGATACCCGGCATCCGTCACTTTGGGTGAAAGAGAGGCCGTAACAGCCATGGG
This sequence comes from Akkermansiaceae bacterium UBA3385, assembly GCA_002358905.1. Classification (GTDB taxonomy): domain Bacteria; phylum Verrucomicrobiota; class Verrucomicrobiia; order Verrucomicrobiales; family Akkermansiaceae; genus Akkermansia. The sequence goes on along the minus strand of DEPT01000054.1, from coordinate 8,938 downwards.
GCCAATGGAGCCGGCCACCAGCACAGGGCGGTTCTCTCGAGACTCGGCGGTTTCAGCAGATTCACGGGCCAGTGCACAAGCCGCCAGATTCAGTTCGCGGACAAGTGCCGCGAGTTGTGCATCAGCCAGCACTTCTTCGTAGTACTCCTGACCATGCTCGGCAGACTCCGAGATATGGAAGAATTCGTGCTGAGCAATGCTGGTGGCAGAGAATGTGGATGTGGTAATGATATCGGCCCCGGCAGTGGTATAGGCATCATGAATGGAACGGATGATTTCCGGCTGGGTGAGCACCAGCAAATCATTATTATTCATCATATCCCGGGGGGAATCAGCAAATCGGGAGCCTCGGTAATCGGCTTCCGCAAGCTGGTGTTTCTGCACCATGGTGCCACAAGCGCCATCCAGGATCAGGATTCGCTCACCCAGTGATTTCAACAAAAATTCACGGCGTTCGGCAGCTGTTGTTTTCATGTGTCTCTCAAATCGTGCTAAAAATAAAACTGCCGGTCAGGGAAAGCCCTACCGGCAGTACTGAAAAAAATCTGACCATCCGGGGCCGGAATCAGCGGCGGGGCGTAGGGTTGCGGTGCCAGGTGATTGCACCCTTACCCACAGCGTAGAGGTAAGCCACCATCAGCACGCCGATAAATGCGGCCATGGCAGCAAAGGCCTCGCCATTATTCATCACAACATCCTGGAAACCAAGAGCCCAGGGATAAAGGAAAATCACTTCCAAGTCAAACACCAGGAACAGGATAGCCACCAGGTAGAACTTGATGGAGAAGAAAGAAGGGGCACCATCGCCTTCGGGCACGTTACCGCATTCGTAGGGCACATCCATGGCGGAGCGCATCTTCGAACGGCGACCGAAAACAATACTCAGAATGATAATGAGACCGGCAAAACCGAAACCGGCAACCAACTGAATAAGGGCTGAAAAGTATTCCTGTAACATAGTAAGGTGCAGATTTTATACCAGTAAACTGGAGCCAAGTCAATACAAAACCCTCGCTTACCTGCCCCGAGCACTCACTTTTGCGACTCCTCTTTTATCAACTCCTGCAGGCGGGCATCCCAGGCAGCCGCTTCATTTTCATTCTCGGCAGCGTTCTTTCCATTGCGCAGAATGTTGATGAGACGGGCCATGGCCGGGGCGTAATCCTGCCCGGCAGCCATGCGGAGCATTGCCATGCCCCGCTCTGTATCCCTGGGAACAGGAGCCCCCAGAAGCAGCATTTCCGCAAAAGTGTGCTGAGCCAGCGGATCACCCGCCATGGCGCCCTTCTCGAACCATGCCGCCGCAGTAGCTTCATCCTGCTGCACCTTATAATACAGGTTACCCAGGGCCGTTGCAGCCTGTGGCACACGAGCCGAAGCCTTTACAAGCCAATCCATACCCTCCTTGCGCGTTTCCTCCTGCTGAGCCAGCAGTCTACCCAGGCGGTACTGTCCCTCAGCCACGCCGCCTTCCGCCGCCACACGCCAATGCTGCATAGCAGACTCCACATTCTGCAGGCCTACACGCCCCTCATACTGCAGCAGGCCGAGAAAAACCTCGGCTTCCCGGCTGCCCTGAGCAGCTGCCTTGGTGAACCACGCAAACGCCTGCTGAGCATCCGGCTGCACCCCTTGTCCACCGGCATAATAGATACCGCCCAAATCCAGCTGGGCTCGCAGATAGCCGGCTTCTGCCGCTTTGCGCAACCACTGCAGGGCACCGGCAAAATCTGACTGCGCATTCTCCACATTGGGCTTGATGAGCTCCTGCGCTTTCTCGTACATGGCCTGGGGAGTCTGCGGTTCATCGGCTTTCTCTTTCTGGCATGCACTGAGTAACAAAAGCGGCAGCAGCAACAAAGTTCTCTTCATGCCCCCCATTATACCGCTCTGAAAACGGTTTTGCAAGCTCCATAGCCGCCTGTTTTTGTGCGCGGGTGAATTGGGGGGCGTCCATTCCAAGTCATGAATACCAAATGCGATACCGCTACAACTAGTGTGTTCGGTGCAACGGACGTTTCGCGTCCCCTGCCCACGGACAAGATGCCCACCCACTCCATGCGCCCGCAAGATGCGTTTGAGCTCATCAAGGCGGAGCTGCTGCTGGATGGCAACTCACGCCAGAATCTGGCCACTTTCTGCCAGACCTGGGATGATGAACAGGTGCACAACCTCATGGATTTGAGCATCTCCAAGAACATGATTGACAAGGACGAATACCCCCAGAGCGCAGAGCTCGAAATGCGCTGCGTGCGCATGATTGCCAATCTCTGGAATGTCCCGGCCGATGCCACCCCCATCGGGTGCTCCACCATCGGCAGCAGCGAAGCCTGCATGCTGGGCGGCATGGCAGCCCTGTGGCGATGGCGCGCACGCCGGAAAGCCGCAGGTAAGCCCTGTGACAAGCCTAACCTGGTGTGTGGCCCGGTGCAGATATGCTGGCACAAGTTCTGCCGCTACTGGGATGTCGAAATCCGGGAAATCCCCATGAATCCCGGTCAGTTCTGCATGTGCGAGGAAGAAGTGCTCAAGCGGGTGGATGAAAACACCATCTGCGTGGTTCCCACCTTCGGCGTAACGTACACCGGGCAGTATGAGTTCCCGGAAGATGTGTGCCGCGTGCTGGATAAGCTAGCAGCCTCCGGTGGCCCGGATGTAGACGTGCACGTGGATGGCGCCAGTGGTGGTTTCCTGGCTCCGTTCTGCGCGCCGCATATTCCGTTCGACTTCAGACTCAAGCGAGTGAAGAGCATCAGCTCCAGCGGTCACAAGTACGGGCTTGCTCCGCTTGGCTGCGGCTGGATTGTCTGGAGAGACGAGTCCGAACTTCCGAAGGACCTGACCTTCGCCGTCAATTATCTGGGCGGCAGCATTCCTACCATCGCCATCAACTTCTCCCGCCCCGCCGGCCAGATTATTGCCCAGTACTATGACTTCGTGCGCCTGGGAATGGAGGGCTACCGCGCCATCCACATGGCTGCATATCAGGTGGCCGGCTACCTTGCCAAGGAGATAGCCAAGGTGGGCGACTTCGAGTTCATTGCCTCCGGCAACCCGGAAAAAGACATTCCGGCCGTGTGCTTCTATTTCAAGAAACCGCAGGATGCCGGCTACAACCTGTATGAACTCTCGGACCGCCTGCGCATGCGTGGTTGGCAGGTACCGGCCTTCTCGCTCCCGGCCAATGTGCAGGAAACGGTGGTCATGCGCGTCATGGTGCGTCAGGGTTTCACCATGGATATGGCCAGCCTGCTGGTGGAGGATATGAAACGCGCCATCTGCCACCTGAAAAAATACCATGCCACCAAAAGCCTGAGCGAAAGTGATGGCATGGCATTCAAACACACCTGATTCAGCAATTAAAATCAGAGCACGGCCTTTCGGGGACGCAAGCCGCGGGGGTAGCAGGTGTGCTGCTGCTCCTCGCGGCAGAGCTCAAAAGCCTTTTCCGGCGCACCGGGGAACTGCCGCAGACAAGCCAGCACATGTTCCTTGGTAGCCAGGGCAGCCTCCAGTGCTTCCTGTTCACCACCGTACTGTTTATCGGAAAAATAGCGTGTGAAATGCACCTGATTCCGGCACAGTGTCACGCGCCACCCCTGAAATGACGTAAACTCGTATGTAAACCGAGTAATGTTACGAATCGTTTTCATGCGACCGCAGATTAACACATGTTTGATTCAGTCTCCATCTATATTAGGCAGACATACATCCAATCTCTGGAAACGCCACAGTTGTTAGTGGCACAACAGCTAACAACGCTGGAATATCCAACGGAAGCACCTTACAATACCCCTGCCATGAACCAGAAATCCATCACATTCCGTTGTTCCGCCCCCCAGCTCAATCTCCTGACAAACGCCCAGAACCAGCAGCAGTGCAGCCGCACGGAACTCATCACCGAGGCTCTTGCTGCTTTTCTGGAATATGCCGGGCAGGAACATGTACGCAACAAAAACCTCTTTGACCTGGTGGAAGATATTGACGCCAGATGCCATGAACGGAAATATGCCGACTATGCCTGATGATGAACCGCCTCATAGTTGGTAGGATTTTCGCGTCAATCTTTCCATTTTTTTCTTTCCTGCAAAGAAATTTCGGTGTATAACATCGAGAGTTGGCCGGGGCGCGCTGCCTCTGGTGCCAGCGCGTCCCTTTTAACCTACGAAATCCTGACTATATGAGCAAGTCATTCCTGCCTGCGCAATACGCGCATCCCTACGAAATTGACGAGAAATACAGCAAATCCGTGGCTTATTTCTGCATGGAATATGCCATTGATAATGTGTTCAAGATTTATTCCGGCGGCCTGGGTTACCTGGCTGGTTCCCACATGCGCTCTGCGGGCGCCCTGCGCCAGAACCTGGTGGGTGTGGGTATTCTGTGGTCCTATGGCTACTACAACCAGATTCGCGCAGAGGACGGCTCCATGGCTGTGCAATACCTGCGCAAGGACTACAGCTTCCTGGAGGACCACAACATCAAGTTCCTCATCCGCATCTGCGGTGCCCCGGTGTGGGTGAAAGCCTATTACCTGCGCCCGGAAACCTTCGGCACGGCTCCCATGTTCTTCCTGACCACTGACCTGCCGGAGAACGATGATATTTCCCGCTCCATCACCCAGCGTCTGTACGACTCCAACCCGATGACCCGCATTTCCCAGTACATTGTGCTGGGGCAGGGCGGAGCACGTCTGTTCGAGGAACTGGGCGTGGAACCCGAAATCTACCACATGAACGAGGCACACGCCATTGGCGCTGCCTTCAACATGTTGGCCCGCAATGGCGGCAATGTGGACGAAGTACGCAAGCGTTTCGTCTTCACCACCCACACCCCGGAGGAAGCCGGCAATGAGAAGATGGATATCAACCTCATGGCCAACTTCTCCTTCTTCGACGGCCTTTCCCTGGAGCAGGTGCGCGCCATGCTCAAGCTCGACCCGAATGAGCAGACATTCAACTACACCCTGGCCGCGCTGCGACTCTCGCACATGGCCAACGGTGTATCCGCCCTGCACGGTGAGGTTTCCCGCCAGATGTGGCAAGGCTACAGTGATATCTGCCCCATCACCCATGTGACCAATGCCCAGAATCGCGAATACTGGCAGGACCCGGAACTGGCCGAGGCCTACGCCATGGGCGATAAAAAGGCATTCATGCACCGCAAGCGCGCCCTGAAAAAGGAACTTTTCCGCGTGGTGGGCGAGCAGACAGGCCACCTCTTCGACCAGGACACCCTCACCATCGTATGGGCCCGCCGCTTTGCCGCCTACAAGCGCCCGGCTCTCATTACGGAAAACCCGGTCATGTTCGAGCGCATGCTGCAGCGCACCAACCGCCCCGTGCAGATGATCTGGGCAGGCAAGCCCTACCCAACCGACTTCACTGCTGTGGAAATCTTCAACCGCTTGAACAGCCTGAGCAAGAAATACCCGCGCTGCGCCGTGCTTACCGGCTACGAGCTCGGTCTGAGCCGCCTGCTGAAAAACGGCTCGGATATCTGGCTGAACAACCCCGTTGTCACCCGCGAGGCCTCCGGCACCTCCGGCATGAGCGCCACCATGAACGGATCCGTCTCCGTTTCTACCAATGATGGCTGGATCCGCGAATTCGCCCGCGATGGCCAGAACTGCTTCCTGATTCCGGAAGCCAAAGAAGGGCTTGCCCCCGAAGCCCGAGACCGCTCCGACCGCGATAATTTCTACAGCGTGCTGGAAAGCAAGATTCTGCCCCTCTACTACGACAACCGCGATAAGTGGATGGACCTGGTCTTCACTGGTCTGCACGATATCTGCCCCGCCTTCGATTCCGACCGCATGGCAGATGAGTACTACACCAAGATGTATAATTGCTGATAAGCCGTCCCCTTATGCCTTCATCGGTATAAGGGGACTATTTTCTTTACTTATGAAACTTAAAACACTGAAATTATTATCTGCACTTATCTGGTTAGCCATGGTGCCTCAACAGGCCCGGGCAGAATACACCAACGTAAGCCAGGAAACAAAATCCACCCTTGCCCTTGTTCATAAGAAAGACAACAAGGCAATGGAAAAACTCGGAGACATCTACGCCGAGGGACAAGGTGTCGAGCAGGACCTTGACGAAGCGATGACCTGGTACGCCATGGCAAGCAAATATGGCAATAATGAGGCCACAGATAAACTCTGGAAACTGGAAGGGCACGCTGAGCGCAAGGTAAAGCGCGTGAAGAAGTCCCACAAATACAACAAGCAGGCCACTCACGACCTCTGCGCGTATCTCTTCCTGACAACCCAGAAAGGCACCGCCAGTCTTTTACCCCCGGCCGCTGTTCCGGAGGGCATCAAAACAACACCAGCCACCGGCGGACGGGTGACCATAGAAGAATACAAACCTGCTGTGGTCATGAAATATCTCAAAAAGGGAGCAGATCCCCGCGTGGCCATACGAATTGAGGACATAGACAGACCGCTCGGCGGCACGGGGCATATTCTGAGCCCCTATGCCATGGTCAGCCGAAAACATGATTTCAAATCCCTGGAAGCATTTTTAACACACGGCTGCTGCATTAACCAGCATGGTAATGCCCTGCTGGCTGAAGCATTCTGCCAACTCGACCGCGGGGATGCCAAAATGGCGAAGAAAATCCTGAAATACATGACGGAGCGAGGTCTTAATCTGAACATACGTAGCGACTGGAGTTCTACCCGTCTCATTGATTGCGCATGCGTAGACTACGCCAAAGGGGTAACCTATCTGGCACAGAAAGGTCTTTCTCCCGATGCAGAGCTCGATCCTCGCTACATCCTTGAAGCGCGACTCCGAAATGCATCTGCCGGCGACCGCTCGCTGGGCATGGCTGTCAGAAACAAGCAACTGTATACCATCAATGCCCTCATCAAAGCCAAAGCTGACATTAACTATGTACGGAAAGGCAAAACCGTGCTGGATGAGGCATTAGCCGCAGGCGGCGAACAGATAGAAAAATCAAAGACATACGAGGAAGAGTTCAAACGACTTGAAGCCATTGCCTTTGGCAACTTAAAACCTTCCAGGAAATCTCCGTTGAAGCTCCACAGAATCGGCAATACAAATAACATCAACGTTGCGCACCTCCTGCGGCTGGCCGGAGCCAAAACTGCGGCAGAGCTCGGAGAAACAGCCGGGAATCAATAATTCTGCACGGGCGAACCGGGGGTGGAGCCCACCTCCGGTACGCCGGCCGTGAAATCGGCCACGTTTTTCAGGTAATCATTCCACTCGATGAAACTCATGGGCTTCTGGGTGGAGATATGGAGGCGGAAACGCTCCACACGGCGGGCCACAGGCTCCAGAATATTCGCGGGCAATGCTTCTATGGCTGCCGCTACGGATTCCAGATGCGTAACCACATCGTGACACACCAGGGGCAAATCACAGCCGGCTTTGAGAGCAAGCACTGCTGATTCGGCAGGGCTATACCGCTTGGCGATAGCGCCCATGCAGAGGTCATCAGTAAAGACCACACCCTCATATCCAAGCTGGTTGCGCAGGAAGCCCTGCACCAGTGCTGGTGAAAGCGAGGTGGGCAGCTCCGCATCAATTTCCGGGATGAGGAGGTGCGCAATCATGAGCGAGGGCAGCTCCGGCATGAGCGCGGTGAAAGGCATGCTGGCCGATGCCAGGAAGGAATCCCGCGTACCGTGCAGCACGGGAAGGTCATGGTGAGGGTCGCACTCGGCCGCCCCCATGCCGGGAAAGTGCTTGCCACAGGTCTGAATGCCGCGGCCGAAGGAGGCGCGGTTCCACACCCCAGCGTGGGAGATAACGCTCTGCGTATCATACCCCCAGCAGCGGCTGGGCAGTGCATTGGCATGCGGGGAAGCTAAATCCAGCACCGGGGCAAAGTTGGTATTCACCCCCAGGGTGTGCAGACAGGCGGCATTGTAATAAGCCGCCTGGCGGATATGGTGGGAACTGCCCATCTGCGCCAGCGCGGCGGCGGAGGGAAGCTGCACGCCTATTTCCGCCGTGCGCACCACACGCCCGCCCTCCTGGTCAATAGCGATGATAGGTTCATCCGGCCCGGTTGTCAGGCGGCGCAGTTCGTCCGTAAGCTCGCGGGTAAGCTCGTAGTCCGCTATATTGCGGGTAAAGAGAATGTATCCGGCTGGCTGCAGACGCGAGAAAAGCTCGCGCTCTCTTGCCGAGAGCACAAGCCCTTCCACGCCTGCAATAACCGGCAGCATGTTTACTTATCGCCGAAAATGGTGGCGCGGGTGAACATGGGGAACACTGGAATACCACGGCTTTCGATAGCCTCGCGACCGCCTTCCTGGCGATCCACAAGCACCAGAGCAGCCACGACCTTACCACCTTCTGCTTCGATGGCATCAATAGCTTTCAGCGTAGAACCACCGGTGGTGATAACATCGTCCACCACGATGACTTCCTGCCCTGCCTCAAAATTACCCTCAATACGCTTACCACGGCCATGATCCTTGGCTTCCTTGCGCACGGTGAACACCTTGAGCGGTTCCTCTGCCTCAACAGAGTACATACCAATGGCAAGAGAAATGGGGTCTGCTCCCATGGTCATACCGCCGATGGAGGTAACACCCGGAAACTTGGGCATAATTTCCTCCTGCACGAGCTCCCAGCCTACCTGGCCAATAAGGTTAGCACCACGGGCATCCAGTGCGGTGATTCGGCAATCGCAGTACAAATCACTCTCCTTGCCAGAAGCAAGAATGAAATGCCCTGTCTTGATGGACTTGGCAAGCAATATATTCAAAAGTTCTTTTTTTGCATCTGTCATAACACGCTCATTCTACTATCTACACACCCAAAATGCAAGTAACTTTTCCTTTTCTTTTTCTGTCTTTTACTAAATAATGTCGCTTTTATAATATTCCAATCCTGCCTTTATTAATATCCCTTATATATCTAACAAAATTGGTGAATTGCAAGTTTAAATG
>DEPT01000072.1 GCA_002358905.1 Akkermansiaceae bacterium UBA3385 | reverse complement strand
CTACCACTGAGCTACATCCGCGTGTTGCCTTTTCTTGCTCGCTCCGTTTCCGGTGCGGCGTGGAAGCGGGGGTATTATACTCATCTGCGCGCGTGACGCAAGACTTTTTTTGTATAAAATCTGATTTATGTCGAAAAAATGCTGATTCGGGTACTAATCTTGCGGATAAAAGAGTTCTTACAGTTCCATGAAACCTACTCAGAATATGGAGCAATGGCGTGGACTTGCGAAATTATTATGGCAAAGTCTGCGGATGCTCGCGAATGTAAGGGGAATACTGGACTATTTTCTTGTGTTGCCGGGTAGGTATGGTAGAATGAGGGAAGAGGTTTTTCTATGTTTCGTTATTTATTGATGTTATTTGGATTTACGGCATGCTCGCTGGGTGCGTCAGAGGTGCCGGAATGCCCCCGTGTGTACGATGATACCTATGCCCGGGAGCATCGATTGTATTTTCCCGAGCCGCTGGTGAGCCAGACGGTGGTTAATAACGGCGCTTCGACGGATAAATCGGCCTATACGGAGGCAGATCTGGGGCGGCATCTCTTCACCCTTACCGGGGACGATAAGTACAAGCCTGTTACCCGCTGGTCGGACCAGAATAAACTGGAAATCCGCTACCCGAAGGGTACTTCCTGTCAGACGGAGTATAAATTTCAGATAAAGCCGGGCACCACCTATCTGGGCGGCGCTCCAGTCGAGTCCCGCGAGCTGGTGTTCCGCATGCCGCCCGGCCGTCTTTCGGGGCGGCGCATCATGGATGAGCGTGGTATGGGCGTTGTTGTATGCCCGCGAACCCTGGAATCCCGCGAGGATATGGAGTTCTCTGACCGGAAACATCCCCGCTTTGTGTTCCGCAGGGCTCGGCGTGGATTCTGGACTGATACGCGCTATTATGTTGACTGCGTGGAGGGTATCGCGGAACCGGCCTATATGAAGCAGGGGCTTATACCTGCCTCCCTTCGCGTGCTGGAGGATAAGGGAGAGTCTGTCTGGAAAGCATTGAAGCAGGATAGCGTACTTCCCGGACATGTGGTGGTGCGCCCGGCCAAGCCGTTGGATCTGGATGATGAATGGCATCTGCTGGTCGTGCCCAGGGAGGGCGATGGCTTCAGCGATGCGGACCCCGTCTGCCGGCAGGCTACTCCGGAGCCGGAGCTGGGCACGGGGGTGCGTTGGAAGTTATCTGACGATAAGAAGAAGTATCTGCTGGAGGTTTCTTTCAGTGAGTCCATGGCCCTGAGTGATATGCCTGCCTTGTTCGACCGCATGAAACTGATGGTGGGCACGCGCGAGGCTGCTCCCGCCGGGCGGGGCCGGAAAAAGCTGCAGATGGATGGATACACCTTGGAATTCCGCTATGCCGGGGTGATTGAGGTAGAGCCGGTCGAGGCGGATGATGGCGGCTACTATGAGGTTCGGGAGGAAGAAGAGGCTGAAAAGAAGGTGCTTTCCTACACGCCGCAGGGGGTGGTGGAGGGCTTCTTCATCGAGGTCTCAGCAGCGGCCCCGGTGCTGCTGGATGTGGTGCTGCCGGCGGATACGAAATCGCATCTCGGTTTTTCCTGTGCCAGTGAACACCGCCACCGTATATCCCTGAATCCGGCGGCCCCGGTGCTGAAAGCCGGCGATTCCCTTATTCTGCCCGCCAAGGGCGACCGCACTCTGCGCCTGCCGTATACGAATGTGTCCGGCGTGCAGGTGAATGCCTGGAAACTGGCGCATGAGATGACCGCCACGGCTTTTGGATTCAATCTGAGCAATACCGTGGCGGTGACGAGGCATCGCCTGGTGTATGATGTTCTGAATGCCCGCGAGTGGCGTGGGTATCGTCTATCGGCAAATACATCCGGTGAGGTGGAGGATATGCTGGACAGCGCCGTGAAATCAGAGCGGAAGCATGCCGCCCGCAGCCGCAAGGTGCTGGAGGGTGCCACTGCTTTCCCCGGTTGCCGGGTGCAGGCAGGGCAGGGGGGCATGCTGCAGAGCGGGGAGTGCCTGCTGAAGCTGGATGATGCTACGGGCGGCAAGCCTGCACCCGGCATGTACCTGCTGCGTTTCCATCAGCAGGCGAATCCGCAGGTTCGCAGCGCTTTGCGCCTGTTGAACCGGGCCGAGGAATCGCTGGATGCGCATCAGGATGTGCTGGTGCAGGTAACGGATTTGAACGTCACCTTCGGCAAGGATGCCATTCTGGTGAATCGCTATTCCGATGGCAAACCGGTGCCGCATGCCGTGCTCTCCTGGCTGGATGACAAGAACAAGCCGCACCAGCTCAGTATCCGCGATGGCATAGGCTGGTTCCCCAAGGGATGCCCGGATGGACGCCGGGCCTGGGTTCACGCCGGAGATGATGTAGTCATGACTACGTTCCCCTCTCGCTCATCATATGGTGAAGACGATGAGGAGGGAGATAAGCCTTCCACGATGCTGGTGCTGGACCGCCCCCTCTACCGCCCCGGTGATACGGTGAATGTGCGCGGTGTGCTGCGTCTGTGCAAGACGGATGGCAGCTGCGCCCTCCCAGCCGAAAAATCGGCCAAGGTGATTTTCTCCCGTCCCGATGGTTCGGAATTGGAGACCCGAGAGCTTTCCCTGGGTGATTATGGCGCATTCGAGACTAGCTTCACGCTGCCCACGGGCGAGGATGATGTGACTGGCTCGTATGAAATCCGGGTGGAATGCGGTGATTTCCTCGAATCCACCACTGCCAATTGTCAGGTATTCCGGCGAGATGCGTTCAAGACCACGCTGGATGTGGAGGTGGACCCGGTGGCTCCGCAGAAGTTTACGGTGCGGGTGTCTGCCGTGGATTACAGCGGAACCCCGCTGGGCGGCGCCCGCTGTGAGCTGGAGGTAGATGGCGAGAAGCATCCCTTGACCCTGGATGCCGAGGGTAAGGCATCGCTCACCCTGCCGGTGACGGAGGAAATGCGGAAGTCGGGCGACATTAGTGTCGGCGGCAGCGTGGTGAATGACCGTGAGGAATATGTGACGCTGCCGGTGGATTGCCCGAACATTTACCCGGCGGATTTCCATATCGACCTGGAGCAGGATAGAATCAAGCTGTATGATTCCCGCACGGATGAGGTGCTGGCTCGCGAGCAGCGGGTTCAGCTTCAGCTGGTGGCAGAGGAGGAAAAGCCCTTGCCCGGTGCCAATGGCTTGGGCTATGTGATGGCGCAGAAGAAGGTGCTCTGGAGCGGAGAACTCACGGTGCCCGCCAATAGTGAGCTGGGTGTGCCCTTGCCGGTGAATGTCGATGAATGGCGTGGCAAGGCGCATGAATTGGTGGCTTTCGGCACGGATGCGGAGGGACGCCGGGTGGAGGAATCCTGCTCCATTAGCTATGCCCGCGATTCCCGGGAGCCGGAGATAAAGGTAACTCCCGGGGATGGTATTGTCTCACTGAAGGGGGATTTCCCGCGAGCCTGCGCGGCGCATCTCTTTGTGGGCTGCGGGCAGAAGCTGCGCCATGTGAATCTGCCGGTGCAGGCGGGTGAGCATACGTACCAGGTTCCCCTGCAGGAGGGTGAGGAAGGTAGCCTCAGTTTCACGCTGGTGCTGCCGGCGGATGCTCCCGGTGCCGAAGCTAAATCCTGCCGGAATTCCTGTTTTGTGCCCATTCGCCGCTATCATCTGGATGTGGCACTGGATGTGCCGCAGCAGGTGTGCCGCCCGGCAGAGGTGGTGACGATTTCCGGCCGTGTGCAGGCGGCCGAGAAACCGGCGGATGCCGAGGTGACGCTCTATGCGGTGGATGCCGGCATGATGTCGGTGGCAAAGTACCGCTACCCCGACCCTGAATCCTGGTTCTGCAGCCGGAATGCCCGCAGCTTCACGTTGACGTCCCCTGGCCTTGCGCTGCACAAGTCGGCGTCGCAGTCGCCGGCGGCAGAGCTGCTCATGGGGTTCTGGCTGGGGGACCTGGTGGGGAATGGCTACTCCCTCTCGCCGGAGGAGTCCTATGGCCACTCTGGCTTGCTGGGCGCTGTCTTTGGAAACGTATATCATGCGGTGGCAGATGGTGAGCTGCCGTGCTGGTTTCTGGATGGTTGTGTGCAGTACCAGATGGCAGATGACGAATGTGCGCCGTCTCCGGTGGTGGTGCCCGGGCTTCGATCCGGAAGCGCCTATTACTCCAAGAAAAAGAGTATTCGTGGCATGGATGATGAGGAGTACGAAGGCGAAGATGATGAAGGTCCCCCAGCTGCATTTGTAAGCTATGTGCCCCCGTCCTCGTCTCCAGAAACGGAACAGCCTCGTCTCCGTACGAATTTCTGTCCCGTTGCGGTGTGGAAAGGTGCGCTTAAGACAGATGCCGAGGGCCGTTTCTCCGCAGAGGTGACGCTGCCCGACACGCTGACTACCTATGAGGTCATTGCTGTGGCGGTAGACCGCAGCGGTAAGCGCTTCGGCACGAATAAGGGCGAATTTACGGTGGCGCTGCCGGTGATGCTCACGCCCGGCACGCCGCTCTTCATGAGCCTGGGAGATGACTTGCGCCTGCCGCTTTCCATTGTGAACAACACGGATGAAGCCGGTACCTGGACGGTCACGCTGGAGGGTGCTGCGGCTCCGCAGGAAATTACGCTCGCTGCCCGCGGCAGCGGCACGCTTTTCTTCGATTTCAAGGCGGTCACGGAGGGGGAGCAGAAGCTGCGCTGGACGGCGCAGGGCAAGCCCGGCAGCGATGCAGTGCAGGGCGAATTCTCCGTGCGTTTCCCCGCTCCGGTGCTGAAGGAAGCGCATCGGCTGGCCCTCAGCCCTGGCGATGCGGCGGTGCAGCTGGCCTCTCTGCTGGGCAGCGAGGTGGGCACGGCGACCCGTGGCGAGCTGAAGCTGGTGGCCTCGGCGAATCCTCTGCTGCATCTGGCCGGTGCGGCGGATTATCTGCTGGAATACCCCTATGGCTGCACCGAGCAGCGGGCTTCGGCGCTGATTCCCTGGCTTCTGTATGATGAACTGGCTCCCTTCTGCCCGAAACTGGCAAAAACCCGCCCGGAGGAGGTGAAGAAGGTGGTGGAAAAGGCCATTGCAGACCTGCTGCCGCGGCAGTGCGAGGACGGCGGCCTGTCCTTCTGGGGCGGGTGGAATCATTCCTGCCTCTGGGCCACGGCTCATGCCGGCTATGTGCTCAAACTGGCGCAGGAAAAGGGCTACGAAGTGCCGCAGGAGGCCATGGATAAGCTCTACCGCTACCTCTGGTGGACTCCGTACAGCCATGCCTCGGCCCGCACCCGCTTTGCCATTGCCCGCACCCGCGAAAAGACGGGGCAGATGAAGGATATTCTGCGCGAAATGCTGAAGGAGGAGGAAGAATACGAATTTCCGCTGCTGGGCCGCGAGACCAGCGCCGCGATGCAGTTCATGCTGACCATGCTGGAGAATCCGGACGGTGCCGATGCCGCTTTCCGCACCTGGTTGCGCACCGCGGGCCGCGATTACCGCCACGGTACCACGCAGGGCAATGCCTGGAATCTCTTTGCCCTGGTGGAATACCTGAAACTGAAGAAGGAGCAGGGCACTGCTGCCACTCTGGTGCTGCAGGATGGCTCTCAGCTGTCCCTGGGCACGGGTGCCACTGTGGTGCCGCTGCCCTGGCAGCCTGGGCAGGAGATGAAGGACCTGCCCACGGCACTTTCCGCAGCAGAGGGTACGGTGTATGCCACGCTGCGCGTGCGTGCGCTGCCGGATACGACCGATTACCCCGGCGTGACGGAGCGAGGCCTGCAGGTGACGCGTTTGTATGAGACCAAGGGAGCCGATGGTGTGTGGCGCCCGGCCACTTCCTTCAAGGTAGGGGATGTGGTGCGCGTGACGCTGACCTGCGCCAAGGTGGCGGATGAACTTAAATACCTGGTGCTGGAGGATTATCTGCCCGCCAGCATGGAGGCTATCAATCCCGAGGTGCCAAGCCAGGCTGCCGGCCTGGAGCCCATGCCATGGAGCCTTGCCTTCGACCACCGCGAGTATCTGGCCGATCGCGTGCGTGGCTTCTGCACCCGCTGGGGCGGTCGCGATTTGCTCAACATGCGCTACTATGCCCGCGTAAAACGCGCCGGCACCGCCGCCGCCCCGCCCGCCCAGGCCCAGCTCATGTATGAGCCGCAGGTCTACGGCCTTTCTCCGAATGCAAAGATTGTCACAGAACCATGAATAAGCTGCTTAGTACCTTGTTGTGTGCTCTGGCTGTTCTTCCTCCCGCTATGGGCGAGGAACCGGAGCCTTTTGCGCTGAAGATATTCCGGGAATCAGTGCAGGAAACTCCGGGAAATGTGGCCTTTTCGCCTTCCAGCATGGAGGGGGTGCTGCGCCTGCTGCGGCGCGGGGCTCAGGGCGAGACAGCGGCGGAGCTGGATAGTGCGGGCATATCGCCCGTTTCGCCTGTGGCGGGTAGCGGGGTGCGGGAGGCCGAGGCCTTGTTTGTGGATTCCTCGCTGGAGCCGGCGCTGCTGCCTGCTGTACGGAGCCTTGATATAAAGGCGCTGCCGCTGCAGAAGAATCCGCAGGAAGCGGTGAACATCATCAATTCCTGGGTGAGTGGGCACACGCGTGGCATGATTCCGGAGTTGTTCAATGCAGATAGCCTGCGGGGAGCCAGCCCGATGGCCATGGTGGCGGTGAATGCCACGGCCATGGATGCACGTTGGCAGTTTCCCTTTTCTCCGGATAAGACGGAGGAACAGAAATTTTACTGCGCGGATGGCAGCACGCCCGATGTGCAGATGATGATGATCAGGAGACCCCAGTATGTGGCACACGGTGAGGACTGGGATGCCGTGGCGCTGTTCTACAAAGGGAAGGATGATGCGCCTTCCAGAACCTGCCTGGTGGCCATTCTGCCCACAGGAAATGCCCGCGATTTTGTCGCTACGCTTACGGCGGAGAAGTATGCGGAAATTACCTCGGCGCTGCAGCAGTTCACCCGGCGGCGCATTGTGCTGGGGTTGCCGCGCTTTGAGCTGCGCACGGAGACAAAATCCTGGAAATCCATCCTGCAGGCTTGCGGTTTGCGCCGCCTGTTTTCCCCCCAGGCCGATTTTCGAGGCTTCATGAATCGCCCGCTGTATGTGAGCGATGTCTGCCAGAACTGCTATGTGAAGGTGGACGAGCAGGGTACCAGGGCCGCTGCCGCCACTGCGGCAATTATAGTGGAAGCCGCCGCCCCTCGTCGGACTGAACGGCTCATTTTTAATCGCCCCTTCATCTGGGCTATCATGAATCTGGATTTCCCGCAATCCCCTTTCTTCATGGGCCTCCTGGAGCACCCATGAACACGAGACTTTTTTATTTATTTTCGTTTACGCGGACCCGGCTGCTTTGCCCCTCACGTTATCCCTCATTCATCAGTAAATTCCTTTGCTGATGCTGCCTGAGTGCAGATTACCGGGGCTATTCCGGATACCGCAGGGTGAAGGGCTCCAGCCCGCTGGCTATGGGGGACTGGGCTCCGTTGAGGTAGCAGAATGCCTTGTAAATCAGCAGTGCCTGCATGTTGCTCTGCTCCGGGG
This sequence comes from Akkermansiaceae bacterium UBA3385, assembly GCA_002358905.1. Classification (GTDB taxonomy): domain Bacteria; phylum Verrucomicrobiota; class Verrucomicrobiia; order Verrucomicrobiales; family Akkermansiaceae; genus Akkermansia. The sequence goes on along the minus strand of DEPT01000072.1, from coordinate 29,020 downwards.
TGGCCGGGGTGATGTGGTTCATCAATACCCAGGCTGGAGTCATACCGTTGCGGTATTGTTCTGCCTGAACGTGAAACTGGCGGAAACCGGCGGCGTATAACTCATGGAGCTGCTGGCGAGAAAGGGCATTGCCGGGGGAACCGGGGGGGGCCATGATTGCCGGCATCTGTTCGCTACGGCGAACCTTGAACGCGAACTCATAAGGCCTGATTCGCATTTGAGCCAGCAGCAGAAGCATATCCCGGTGCCCGTTTCTGCTTCCCTGGCGGCAGCAGTCGTTGATAACCACGATGCAGCGTTCCGGATGATGCAATTCTTCCAACTCGCGAGGGTTGCGGATGATGGCCGGGTAGAGCTGCACCGCCTGGTAAAAGTCGAGCAGTTGGTTGTAGAAAGCGGCGTCCGGTTCGCGCTCTTCGCAAACGCTCCGGTTCATGTGCGCGATGAGTGGTAATTTCGGAAAGTTGCGACGCAGCACCATGGCCACGCGGTCATCAGCTACGGCGACTGCGTTGCGCTTTGTCGGATTATTCTGCAGCAGCTCGTTCACGAGGTAGAGCCCAAAATCATCCTCAAGCAGATTCTTGGCCACATAGGGATTATCGAAGTTCAGGCAGATAGGTTGGTTGAGCTCGGCAGCTTTGCGAAGAAGCTGCATGTATGAGGTGGGCGAGGTGAGGGGCCGCTGGGTGGACCAGTCAAGACTCCATGCGCAGGCCGGTGTGGCGTGCAGACAATCCAGGCGGAGAATGCCTGTCAGTTCTTTGCTTATCCCCTCGCAGAGCTGCAGCATGGTCGTACCATGCAACAGACCTCCACCCACGCTCCAGCGAGCTCCAGGTATGTAATTTTTAGTAAAATAATCAGTATTCATTCCTTTGGGTAATGGGAGTAAAACTTTCTAAAAATGCCACGCCCAGGCCCAGCCACAGAGCGTCGTTTTCCTGTTCTTCCGGCAGCATGAAGCGCAGCAGGTCATTGATGAGCGGCATGGCATTGGGATGGGCTCGCCCCTGCAGTTTGAACTTGCGGAATCCCATATCGTACAGATGCTGAATTTCCGGCGTAGTCAACGCTGCCACACCCACTTTCGGATTGGTAAGCATAGCGGGCAGGTTTCGGCACCCGTTGCGCTCCAGTGCTGTGTAGAATTTGGTTGTGTCGTAGCCGTCGATGTCGAACGCCTGCTCGGCCATCGTTGTATAATGAAATGCTCGGATGGGACAGCTTCTCATGCAGTATTCATTCAGAATAAGCTCATACCGGTTTTTATCCTCCAGCTTTTCCAGAAGCCCGTAGTTGAACACATCGTCCGGATGAATCATCACCTTGTCATATTTTTCTGCCAGGCGGAGGTAGGCGTCCAGCTTGCCTTTACCGCCATCGCAAGTGATGCGCAGAATGGATGAAACGGTCTTCAACTGCGGGTAGTTGGTTTTCACGTGTTTATAGAGCGCATCAGAGCCGATGATGACCGCATGCTGCATGGCTGGTGTGCAGTGTGTCGCAAAGAAACGCAGCAGGCGGTTACCCAGCATGTTTTTCATGTCCGTTTCTTTCAGGTTGACATTGGTGAAAGTGAGGTCTACTGGAATGCCTCGTTTCACGTATTCCGCTGCTGCCGTATTGATTTCATGCTCTGTGCGCTGCAGCATGCTCAGCACGCGACCGCAGTTCCAGTGGAACAAGGGAGAGCCGTGTACCACGGCAAATGGCGTATAGCCCAGTTGTTTCCTGCAGAAATCGTAAAAACGTAGCAATACTGCGTCTTTCGCAAATGCTCCGGAAACATCCCATTCTGCCTCGGGCCACCGCAATCTGTTGCGAAGATTTGTCATTGCCCCAGACTTTACCACTCCCCATGCGGAGCGTCAAGCTTGCGGTGTTGCATCTCCTTGGTAAATCCATGGCGCGGCCATGGTGGACACTCGAATGATATTAGAATAGGTCTGTTTGAACTAAGCTATGCATTTAGTTGCAGTAAAGAAGTTAATATAGATGGAGAGAATCAGGCTTCCCGGCATTCCTGTCATATTCCTATATCTTCTGCTCGTTTATTTCAAGTTGATTATACAATTGAGAATAAAACGAAATGGGAAACATAGTCTGGTACATATTTTTTGTCTCCTGCTCAATGGGCGGAAGTTCGATTGTAATTCCTTATTGCGAGGATGATTCTGCCCCTGCGGCGCGGAGCTTGTTCTTCAGTCGCTCGCAGAATTCGCGATACTCGGTGGGGCCGGTGGATTCCAGTGCTTTTTCGACAATTTCCAGCGGCGTTTCCTTGATGCCGTTGAACTGGAGCATCCTGTCCTGATACGCTTCCTCATCTTCGCCGGGGAGGGGAGGAGCTGCTTCATCGGGCACCATGTTCGGGTCTGCACCGGCCGCCAGCAGCATGTCCAGACGCTTTTCAAGCAGTTGTTGCTCCTGCTGGTTCTTCATCATGCCCGGAGCTTTCTTTCCCATCAGCGGGGCAAGCAGGGATTGCAGCGCCGTCCGGTCGTAGGTGGTGTCGTTCAGATTCACCAGCTTTTCCTGCAGCACACGCTCCACTAATTCCCCGGCCTCCTTCAGGGCGAGCATGGTGCAAAGATTCTCCACGCTGACGGTCTTGCCATGCTCAATGGCCCACATCCAGGGCTGAGGGTCGCGTGGATGGCTGAGCATGAGCGCAATATCACAGGCAAAACCTATGCTTCGTTTCGTCCCGTTGATATCTGCACCATTTGCCAGCAGAAACTCTGCCGTTTTACGGCGCTCCTTCCAGGGGATTTCCGTATCGCCGATGAAATGTCCGCTTAAAATGGGGGAAAGCGGCGTTTCCAGCTCCAGTGGGTGGTAGTATTGCTCCTCCTCCCGAGAGACGGCGTTCGGATTGGCCCCATGTGCCACCAGCGCCTCCACCGCCTTCAGATGTCCGCGAGCGGCTGCCATGATGGTAGGTGTGATACCGATGCGCACCCTGTTTTCCTCTACATAGACCATGCGCTCATCCTTTGCGTGCCCGCAACGGGCGAAGTGGTGAAGCTGCTCCCGGACATCGGCACACATGATGCGGATTTGTTTGATTCTCTGTAGGGTATGGCAGGGGTTCATGGCGGTAAAGGTTATTGCTGTCAGCATGTCCAGACTTTTGTGAAATATACCCTGCACGCAGGTATCAAAGTCGGTAAGCGCGGCACGTTCCTCCACCGTCCAGCTCTCGTGGAATTCCGGTGTTGTCTTCCAGGTCCAGCTAAAGAGCCATATATACCCGCAACCCAGAGCCAGGACTATAGCTGCCATCAAACCACTAAGTCTGATGACGGTTTTCCTGTAGCAATGCCTGCGGTTGGGTAGTTGCGCATTCATGCTGAAACTATAGCAAACCCATCATCCCGGAATCAAGTAAAATCGAAGGCAATGATTCACTAATCGCTACTCACTATAAAAACGAACCGGGGGAGGACACACACTAGCCTCCCCCGGTCAGTCTTCTCTCTCTATTGGTTTTTGTCTTCTGTTTGTCTGCCTTATGGGCTTATTCCGCCCATGTCCAGGAAATCTTCTTTTCTACGGTGGGTGAAAGGGCTGCACCCACGGGGCAATTCTTTACTGCTGCTTCCAGAACGGCGCGCCCGGCTTCATCTACAGACTGTGGCACTGTGATGTGGAACTTCAGAGCCGTGATGCCGCTCTTGCCTTCCTCATAGCCGGCTTCGATGCGGATGCCCTCTGTGTTAAGCTGGCGACGGGCTCCCATGAAAGCCATCATGCTGGCCATGCAGGATGCCACGGCCGCTGCCAGCAGCTGGGCAGGGGAAGGTTGCTCGCCCAGACCGCCCAGGGCACTGCCTACATCTGTGGTGAATACGGCGTTCCCCTGCGGAAATGTGCTCACGCAGCGCATGCTGCCTTCATGTATGGTGGTGGATGTGTATTTGCTCATCACTTCGCGTCCTTTCTATCTTGTTCCTTCGAACGAATTCACGTTAGCATAAAAAAGAGGGTGTGTCAATAGAAAAACCTACCATATTTATAGGAAAGAGAAAAAAATCAAAAATTCTGTCAGAGCAGGGTGTTTGATTCAAAAAACGACTTGACAATTAAGGAAAGCGTAGTAAAATCTCGGCCGCGCTGCGACGGTAACGCAGCCTATAAGACTATGAAGGCAGACATCCATCCTAAGTACAATCCTGTAGTGTTCGTGGACATCACCACGGGCCGCCGCTTCATCACTCGCTCCACCGCTACTTCCGCCAAGAAGGAAGAAATCGACGGTGTTGAGCACTATGTGATTTCCTGCGGCATCACTTCCGACTCTCACCCTTTCTTCACTGGTAAGAACCAGTTCGTAGATACCGAGGGTCGTATCGACAAGTTCCAGAAGCGCTTCGGTGCTGTGCGTCGTGCCAAGAAGCCGACTCTGGGCTAAAGAGTTCTGCCCGAAAACTTTCTATTGGTTTGGAAACCCTGGTGCTGCAAGGCACCGGGGTTTTCTGTTAACTGAATGTAAGGGCGTCAGGTAGCGGGGGCTTAATGCTTGCCGGCTTCGCGCCAGAGCTGCACCGTGCGGCAGAGTTGGGCTGCGGCGTATACGATGCAGAACAGGGCGAGGGGGTAGCCGATATAAGTGCCTGCATCGCGCTCATAGGCAAATACAATGAAGCAGCCGGCGCCACCCAGGACAGTCGCAGATCCCAGCCTTAACCCCAAATCCACTGGGTGCAGACGGATGATATTCCTCCCCGGCAGCAGCTGAGACAACAGCGTGCGGAGGCAGAGAATGCTCAGAGGTAGCAGCAACAGGAAGTCAATCACAAATAAACCCAGGGCGGCCACGAAAAGCTCCACCTCGCTGCCGTCGTTACAGGTACGCCTCTTTTCGCTCCAAGTGCTCAGGTGATGGAATGTTGAAGCATCGGGGTCGCTCATATCGAGACATCCTCCCATCTGCCTGCCAAGAATATACATGGGGGTAGTGCTGTAGTAGTGATATGTCAATACTGCAATGGTTTCTCCATTACTGTCATTGAGGATGAAGGTGGCATCACTATTCTCCTTCATGGGGGCGAGAGTGCGGTTATCTGCAGGGGGGGTGAGTTGAACCTTATCCTTAGTCAGGTTGGAGAATCCACCCATGTAGCTTCCATCCCTTTCATTGAGCTTTACGATGGGGTAGGCTCCTATCTTCAGATCGGGGGCTGCAAAGATTCTTTCTTCCAGGATGCGGCGCGATTTGCAGATGTAGTAATAATTGTCACGTCTCATCAGCGGCACTGCTGCCTTCACACCCGTAATGGGATCCACCGCTTCGCCTGTGAACACAGCCTCCCCCTTGATGCGGACCAGTTTGCCTTCGTTGGCTGGATTCACTACATTCGCATCGGCCTCCACCACGGGTTCCTCGCACATGGAGGCAAGGAACACGCCGGTAACCCCTCCTCCTCCCACTGTGGCAAACAGGGCAAGGTATGAGCACACGCATGTAAGTGCTCCGAATACCAGAATCTTGAGTACGCGGATGGCCATGGGGTGCATGTCCGCGAGGGTGGGGGAAGAACGATCCATATATAATAGTTAGAATAGTAGTGTAGGCCTGTTTGTTCAATCATAAAAAAGAGGCATGCCGCGTTTTTCTGCTTTCATTGTGCGCAAAAGGGCGTATAATGTTTCCGTTCACATAAATTTCCTTATATTATCATGAAAATCTGGTTTGATGGCAAGCTGGTTGACCGGGACGAGGCTAAGGTCTCCGTCTTTGATCATGGTGTTCTGTATGGTGATGGTTGCTTTGAGGGCATTCGTTTCTACTCCGGCAAGGTATTCCGCCTTGAGGAGCACATTGTGCGCCTGTTCAATTCCATGCGCTATCTCATGATTCAGCTTCCCTGGAGCTTTGAAGAGGTGTGCGAGGCTACTAAGGAAACTGTGGCTGCCAGTGGAATGGAAGATGGCTACATCCGCCTGGTGGTGACTCGCGGCGTGGGAGATCTGGGACTGAATCCTCGTAACTGCCCCAAGGCCAGCATGTTCATTATTGTGCAGAATATTGCCTTGTACCCCAAGGAAATGTATGAAAAGGGTCTGAGCATGATTACGTCTTCCTTCCGTCGTCCGAACCCGGATATTCTTTGCCCGCAGGTGAAGAGCCTGAATTACCTGAATGGTATTTCCGCTAAGATCGAGGCAGTGGCCGCCGGTGCAGGTGAGGCTCTTATGTTGAATCAGCGCGGCAACGTGGCCGAATGCACGGGCGATAACATTTTCATCGTGGTGAATGGGGAAGTTCAGACTCCTCCTCTGACGGAAGGTGGTCTGGGTGGTATTACCCGCCACGCTGTAATGGATATCTGCGCTGAGCTCGGCATCCCCTGCGTGGAGAAGGTGATGAACCGCTTCGATATCCTCTGCGCCGATGAGTGCTTCCTGACCGGCTCCGCCGCCGAGGTGATTGCTGCTACCTCCCTGGATGGCCGCAAGATTGGTACCGGTGTGGCAGGCCCCGTGACCAAGCGCATCCTGGCCCGCTTCCAGCAGCTGGTGCGCGAGTAATAGCGCAAAATCAACATTCTGCGGGGCGGCGGGTGATTCAGCTTGCCGCCCCTTTTTTCTCACTATGGAAAAGCTGTACGAAGGAAAGTTTCTGAATATGGTCCGCGAGGGCCGCTGGGAATACTGCGAGCGCGTGAATAACACCGGCGCGGTGATGGTCTTTGCCTGCACCCCGGAGGGTAAGGTGCTGCTGGTGGAGGAGTTCCGCCCGCCTATCGGGAAGCGCTGCCTCTGCTTCCCCGCCGGGCTCAGCGGCGATGAGGGCCCGGAGAGCGATACCGCCGCTGCCCGCCGCGAGCTGCTGGAGGAAACCGGCTACGAAGCCGCGGAGATGAAGTTCCTCTTTCATGGCCCGTCCTCCCCCGGACTGACATCTGAATGCCTTTCCTTTTTTCTTGCCCGTGGGTTGAAGCGTGTAGCTGCAGGCGGCGGTGTGGATAATGAGAATATCGTTGTGCGCGAAGCCCCGTTGGATGATATAGATGCCTGGCTTGCTGCTCAGGTGGAGCAGGGGATTGCACTGGATCCTCGTATCTATACCGGGTTGTATTTTCTCAAGCGGCTTTGAAAGACCTCTGATAAAATAGAATCAGACCACGGCAGAACAGGTGCGGGCTTGTAAAGACGCGTTCGTATCCTGCATGCTTGAGTCGGCGTGTTGGGTTGTTCTTGACAATTCCAAGGTACTGGTGTATACGGTGCGCATGATTATTGACACACATTGCCACCTGGTGCATGACAAGTATGAGGATCTGGAGCAAATCAAGGCAGAATCACTTGAGCTGGGGGTGGGGCATTGTGTGTCGCAGGGGACGCATCCGCAGGATTGGTTGCCGCAGCTGGAGCTGGCGCACCGCATGCCCGACTTTATTTCCGCCTGTCTGGCAGCCCATCCCTCCGAGGTAACGAATGTGAGTGATGCGGATTTTGAGTACATGGCAAATCTCTGCCGCCAGCATCCTCTGGCTGCTATTGGAGAGACGGGGTTGGATTACTTCTGGGATGCTCCCGAGGGGTGGGAGGTAAAGACATATTATGCACGCCAGAAAGTATTGCTGGAAAAGCATTTTGCACTGGCTGAGGAATTGGGACTGAATATTTCTCTGCATACCCGGGATAAAGAAGGTACCGCTTGCTTTGATGATGCTTTTGCCATTGCTCGCAATTTCCCGAAGGTGCGGCCGGTGTTCCATTGCTTTATCGGTTCTAAGGCGCAGGCCAATGCCATTTTTGAACAGTTGGACGGTCTGGTATCTTTTACCGGCATCATCACCTTCAAGAAGACGACAGATGTGCAGGAAGTTGCCGCTTGGGCTCCATTGGAGCGTGTGATGGTTGAGACTGATTCCCCGTATCTTTCTCCGGAGCCTCATCGCGGTAAGTTGAATATTCCCGGTCGTACTCGTTTTGTGGCCGAGAAACTGGCGGCTCTGCGCGGTATAACGCTGGAAGAAGTGGCAGCTGCTACTACGGCAAATGCCTGCCGTTTCTTCCGTTTGCCTGTGCTGGGAAATTAATTGCCGTAGCGTGCCTGGCGGCGGTAGAAGAAATAGAATGCGGCACAGTTTACCCCGCTGAGCATGCCGCAGCATAATCCCAGGAACATAGCTGCCTGCTGGGCATGTTTGAGAGCTTTTTCCCAGTAGGATGTCTGCCACGGCCAGCAGAGCTGCATGCAGGCAGGCTCCGGCTGCATGGTTTCCACCATGGTAACGCAAAACAGGATGCAGCTGCTCAGCAGGATGATAACATTAGCCAGCAATAATCCGACTCTGAACCAGCGCAGGATGCGTTCTTTTCTCAGGAAAAAGAGACTGACGATGGTGCCCAGCAGCGCGATTCCCGTGATACCGGATATGATGATACCCATGCTTATGTTGAAAGAGCACTGACCAGAGAGTATATCAGAAGCTTCATTTGCGTTGACAACTTGAGACCATGCTTCATCCGGGGGAATTGTCAACGTTATCCCTGACAGGGTGATATGACAGGTGAAAAAGAGCAGACAGATCAGGGTGCAGATGAGGAGCAGGGTGGATTTCATACAGGGGTAAACCGAGGTTCGTTTATCATCCTACCTGATGAAGAGGAACTTGTCAATCTGCAACTTCTCTGAAAATGGAAAGTCCTCACAATGCTTTGATTGTGAGGGCTTTGTTTTACGGAGAGAGTGGGATTCGAACCCACGGTGACATCTCTGCCACGCTCGATTTCGAGTCGAGTGCCTTAGACCAACTCAGCCATCTCTCCTTGCGTAGTTGCTGCGCTATTCTGCCTGTTTCGTGTCTCAGTGTCAAGATTTATCTGGATTGCTGACACGGCAGTCAATGATAAATTCGCAGAATGTAACATTTTGGACTTGTGGGGTACGGGGCTGAAATGTTAAAGTAGGAAAGCGATTAAACATGAGACGGATTGCCTCACAATTGATGTTGATGATGCTGGCACTGATGCTGTGCCTGGCAGGGGGTGTTTCTGCACGGTCAACATGGGAAGTATCTCAAATAGAAGGTGTTGAATATGTGAAGCTCCGGGATGTATGGAAGTTTTACAGATTTGCTCCCTGCAAAGGTCGCCCCGGTTGTGTTTCGTATGGAGCAGGCAAGCACGTTGTTTCAATCAAGCCGGAAAAAGCGGATTTCTACGTTAATAATTACCGCTATGTTCTGTCTCATCCAGTGCGCCGCGTGGGGGCTGAGCTCATGATTTCGTCTGTGGATATGCGCAAACTGGTGGATCCTGTACTGCGTCCACGCTATTCTCCGAAGTTGAAGCTTCGCACGGTGGTGATAGATCCCGGGCATGGTGGTCATGATGCCGGTGCGGTCAGCGGAATAGCCAAGGAAAAGGATTTGAATCTGGCAGTGGCAAGAAAGCTGCGCCGCATGTTGGAACGGCAGGGGTATCGGGTTGTGATGACCCGGGATGCAGACTATTTCCTGACCCTGCAGGAGCGTGTGGATATAGCCAACCGTGTGCCAGATTCCGTTTTTGTGAGCATTCACCATAATGCCGGGCGCAGTGCCGCTACTGGTATTGAGACGTTTACTCTGGCTCCGCATGGAACTACCTCTCCATTTGCTCGTTCCCGTCGCTTTGATGATTTGGCCGGTAACAATCAGGATAGTGAAAATATAGCGCTTGCAACAGCCGTGCACAGCCGCGCAATACTCAGTTCCGGCGCAATTGACCGTGGAATTCAGCGTGCTCGTTTCTCTGTCCTGTGTACTATTCGTCGCCCTGCTATTTTGTTCGAAGGTGGCTTTGTTTCCAACCCGACAGAATGCAGCAAAATGGCAACCGATAGTTACCAGACGCTACTGGCAGACAGTATCTGCAAGGGTATAGTTGCGTATAATAATACGGTGTGCAGACCGGCGCGCAGAGATGTTGCGGCAACTACCCCGGGTTCCGGGCGTGTGCGTACCAGTATTTCGGGCTCCCGTGTGAGCAATTATTCCCAGAAGAAGAGATGATGAAACAGCTGTTCAGGTGGAGCTGCCCTTTGGTGGTGTGTGCAATGATGGTTCCCTGTGTGCGGGGCAATGCGGTGGAGGCTGCAGCTAATCAGGCCGAGCAGGCACCAACTCCTCCTCCTGCTGTGGCGGCCGAACCCGCTGTGGGTAGTTGGCATGTGCGCGAGGTGGATGGAATCGAGTACTTGCCGCTGGAGGATTTACGCAGCTTTTACAAGTTGATGCCTATGCAGCCCAAAGGGCGCAAGGTGGCAGGACAGCGGCTGCTCGGAAATGGAGAAATCACGTTGACCTTTGGCCCGGAACCCAGAGAACTGCGAATCCAGGACAAATTATGTTATCTTTCTCATGCTGTGCACGAGGATGCATCGGGGGACCTTCTGGTGTCCAGAATCGATGTTCTGAATGTGATAGAGCCTGTGCTTCGCCCCACATATATAGCAAATCGTAGCGCAGTGCGCACGGTTGTGATAGACCCCGGCCACGGCGGACATGACACAGGAACGGTGACCCCCTATGCCCGTGAGGCCGATGTTGCCCTGGTGGTTGCAACAAAGCTGGGGGCTGAACTTAAGAAACGCGGTTACGAGGTTGTCTATACCCAGGAGCATAATCAGTATGTATCTCCCCAGGGGCGCGTCGATAAAGCCAATGCTACTCCCGCAGCTATTTTTGTCAGTCTGCATCTTAATAATGGACGCAGCGATATGAAAGGCTCTCAGGTATATAGCATCCGGCCTGTTGCCAAGGGTGAAAAACCGTTACCTGGTCACGAATATTCACAGGCAAGCATGGCTTTGGCCATGGCTTTGCAGTCCAGCCTGGTGGAGAAGGCAGAAACGGCGGATGGTGGATGCCGTCGGGCTCATTACAGTCCGTTGAATTCTCTGCATTGCCCGGGGGTTATTGTAGAACTGGGGTATGCCTCTAACCCTGAAGAAGGAACACGATTGGCAACGGAAGAGTACCAGCTCAAATTAGTCTCAGCCTTGGCGCTGGGTGTGGACTCATTTGCACGTGTGATGAATCCTGCCACAACACTGCAGGTTCAGAAGGCCCCTGAGGTGGAAGCTCCGGCACCGGCGCCAGTCAAGGTGGATCCCGCCCCTGTCAAGAAGGCAAAGGAAACCAAGAAAGCCCAACCCCGCAAGAAGGCTCCTCGGCGGAGGGCTCCTGCGCCTAGAAAGAAGAATAGGAATCGCAGACGTTAAGATTGACGATACAAAAAAAGGACAGTCTGAACTGTCCTTTTTTTACGCTGTGAATGAGAAAAATCAGTCGATATTGTCGAACAGTTCCTCCGGCTTGAAGAAGCGCTTGATTTCCACCTCCGCACTTTCGGGAGAATCGGAAGCGTGGCAGATGTTGAGCATGCTGTTGGTGCCGTAGTCTCCACGAATGGTGCCTTTGTCTGCCTTCATGGAGTTGGTAGGCCCGAGGATTGTGCGAACACGAGTGATAACGCCGGGACCGGAAAGAACAAGCGCCACTACCGGGCTGGTCTGCATGAAGGCAGAAAGCTTCGGGAAGAGGGGTTCCCCTTCAATTACCAGGTCAATGATGTGAGCATAGTGCTCGCGCAGGATGGCATCATCCAGCTGCATCATCTTCAGACCACGGAGACGGAAGCCTTCACCCAGCAGACGCTGCAGAATGATGCCGGAAAGATTTTTGCGGATGCAGTCCGGCTTGAACAGAATGAGTGTTTTTTCGTCGCGGTTCATAATAACGGAGTGTGTGGTTTCTTTTCTACCCTCTGGGGGGCATTCTGTCAAGGAAAAAGCCGGATACTCACGCGATTTCGCATTGCACAGAGCATGCTTTAAGGGTATACTCTGCTTCAGAAGAATATGAAATACACACTGCGCTACGAGCCTATTCCCGCTTCGTTCTACCGGTCTAACCGAGACAAACTGGCCGCCAAGCTGCCGGCAGGAGCTTTGGTGATTGTTCATGCCAATGATATTTATCCTACAAATGCAGACGGCACCCTGGCTCATCATCAGAATGCCAACCTGTTTTATCTGACGGGTATTGACCAGGAGGAAACCGTGCTGCTGATGCGCATCGGCGAAAATGGTGAGCATGATGATACCTTGCTTCTGCGTGAAACGAACGAGAAGATTGTCATCTGGGAAGGTGCCCGATTGACCGCAGAGGCTGCCACGGAGCTGAGCGGGGTGGAGGATGTGCGCTGGACGGATACTTATAATGCCTTATTGGCCGAATGGGTTCCTGCTTCTTCCTCTATCTGGTTGGAGACGGATAATCATCCTCGCCGATTTACGTATGTTCAGACCCGCAATGAGCGTATGGCCGCAGCGCTTCGCGCATCCTATCCGGATGCCAAACAGGAAAGTCTTTATCCTCTGCTGGCTGAGATGCGACTGATTAAGAGCGATGAGGAAATGGTTCAGCAGCGTCGTGCTTGTGAAATTACCGGTGCTGGTTTTGCAGAACTGCTGCCACAGGTGAAGCCTGGCATGGGGGAGTGGGAGATTGAGGCCCTCCTCAGTGCTGCTTATATTCGCCGTCGTGCGCGTAAGTTCTCGTTCCTGCCTATTATCGCCAGTGGCGCGGATACCTGCGTTCTGCACTACATTTCTAATCACAAGGAAGTGCAGGATGGTGATTTGATTCTTCTGGATATTGGTGCAGAATATGGAGGCTATGCCGGTGATATGACCCGCACCATTCCTGCCAATGGTAAGTTTACGCCGCGTCAGAAAGCAGTATACGAAGCCGTGCTTCGCGTTCAGCGCTATGCGATGAGCATCATGCGACCCGGTCTGGAGAAGCAGGAATATGAACGCATGGTGCGTATCAACATGGCTGCAGAGCTTGTGCAGCTTGGTCTGCTTACTCAGGAAGAGGTGGATGCCCAGGCCGAAAACCCGCTGTGCGTGCGGAAGTATTATATGCACGGTACATCACACTCTCTTGGTATTGATGTACACGATGTAGGCTCTGATACCAAGACCTTTGCTGTGGGGCAGGTGTGGACGGTTGAACCTGGTATCTACATACCTGATGAGGCTATTGGTATCCGCCTGGAAACGGATGTTCTCATTACAGAGAACGGGGTGGAAGATCTCATCCCCGGTGCTCCTATTGAACCGGATGAGATTGAGCGAATCATGGCCAGATAAGTGAAATAGCACTTTTACATCGAGAGCGGAAAGGAATGCGCTTCCTTTCCGCTCTTTTCATTTTAATAAAAACACCCGGAGTTTTATGGCTCCGGGTGTATCATGGTGAAAACCTGATTTATACGCCTTGGTTCTCTTCTGCCTCAAGCAGAGCGTAGGCCTTTTCTTCGTCCGGATCAGGACCATGGTGCCCCTTCTCGATCTTCGAGCGGAAAAGCTTCATGATGAATACGAAGGAGCTAGGAATGAAGAATACACCAAGCACCGTGGCGATACTCATGCCCACCACTACCACCACACCGATGGAGTTACGGGCCAGAGCACCGGAACCTGCTGCCGTCACCAAAGGTACGCAACCCAGAATGAAGGCGAAGGAGGTCATCAGAATCGGGCGCAGACGCATGCGGGCTGCCGTTACTGCGGCTTCGATAAGACCTTGTCCACGCTCCATCTGCAGCACGGCAAACTCCACGATGAGAATAGCGTTCTTAGCTGCCAGACCTACAAGCATCACCAGACCAATCTGGGCGTACATGTTGAGGTCAAGCCCGGTCATCCACAGACCTACAAATGCACCCAGAACAGCAATAGGCACAGTCATGAAGATGGCGATGGGAAGTGTCCATTTCTCGTACAGAGCAGCCATGATGAGGAATGCAAACACGGCAGAGAGGGCGAAGATGGAGCCAAGGCCGAGACCGTCCTGCACCTTCTTTTCCTGGAAGCTCATATCCACGTATTCTATGGCAAACTTGGTGGTGTCCATCGTTTTGGCGAATACTTCTTCCACTGCAGCCATGGCCTGGGCAGAGGAATAACCTTCTGCGGGGGTTACGGAAATCTTGGCTGCGTTGTAGTTATTGTTACGCCACACGAATTCGGTGTCGGCAATGTCCTTAATGGTGACCAGCGTACTCAGGGGAACAGAATCTCCCTTGGCGTTGCTCACATAGAAGTTGGCAATCTGCTCCGTATTGGCGCGGCTTACGCCGGCGGCCTGCATGTACACTTGCCACTGCTGGCCGAACTGGGTGTAATAGTTGACGAAGCTGGAGCCGTTGAAGCACTGCAGCAGTTGATTTGCGGCTGCGTAGTTCACGCCCTGTGCAAGGCACTTTTCCTTGTCGATGGCAATACTCTTCTGCGGTACCTGCGGCAGCATCATGTCAGAAGCTTTGGCGATGGCGGGGTGCTTCATCAGTTCTGCTTCAAAACGCTGAGCCTGCTCGTAGAGTATAGCCACGCCCTGTCCATCGAGGTCTTCCAGAGCAAGGGCAATGTCACTACCCACACCCACACCGGGAATGGCGGGCGGGCTTACCAGGAAGCTTACGCCATCCACGCCGCACATGGCCAGCTTGGCCTGAACGCGTTTCTGCACATCATTTGCAGAGGGAATTTTGCCATTTTCCATGACCGGGCGTTCGGCATAGGGTTTCAGACAGGCGAAGAAAGAGAGGGCATTGGTGGTTTGCACGTCGATGACCAGGTTCATACCGATGATGGATACCGCGAAATCGGTGGTTGGTTCTTCCAGCAGCACCTTCTCCACAGGCTTTACCTGCTCTGTGAGACGCTGCAGGGAAACACCCGGCTTCATGATGACACCTCCAATGAGGAAGCCCTGGTCTTCAGATGGCAGGAAGCCTCCAGGTACTTCCTTGGAGACGGGAATGACACAAGCCGTAATGCCTGCGAGCATCGCCATCGAGATGGTGAGATGACGGCACAGCCATCCGCACGCTGCAGAGAATTTGTCTGCCAGGGCATCATAGCACTTGTTGAAGAGATTATAAAGGGGCGTAAGCAGAGAGCGATGCTCTTTCTTGGGCTGAAGCATAAGCGCAGACAAAGCCGGCGAAAGCGTCAGAGCATTGAATGCCGAAATGAGCATGGATACGGCAATAGTTACTGCAAATTGCTGGAACAGCGTGCCGGTGATGCCCGGCAGTAGTGCCGTGGGCAGGAACACTGCTGCCAGTACCAGGGCGATGGCCACTACCGGACCACTCACTTCCTTCATGGCGGCGAAGGTTGCCTGGCGTGGGGTCATGCCATTCTCCATGTGTGCCTCCACAGCTTCCACAACCACGATGGCATCGTCCACAACCAGACCGATAGCCAGTACCATGCCCAGAAGACAGATGGTGTTGAGCGAGAAGCCCAGCATGGGGAAGAAGATGAAGGTGGTAACCAGCGATACTGGCACTGCAATGAGCGGAATGAGGGTGGCGCGCCAGCCCTGCAGGAAGATGAATACCACCAGAGCCACCAATACCATGGCTTCGAAAAGTGTGTGGGCAATTTCAGAAATGGAATCTCGCACGGTGGTTGTGGTGTCCAGTGCCACGAAGCCGCGCATGCCTTCCGGCATGACTTTGGCCTTTTCTTCCAGGAGCTTCTTGACGTTGTTCACTGTCTCAATGGCATTGGAACCAGCTGCCTGGTATACAGCAAGGGCAGTGCCGGGGCGGCCGTTGATTCGGCTGGCGAGGGAGTAGCTCTGAGAGCCAAGCTCAATCTGGGCGATATCCTTGAGGTAGACTGCCTGGGTGCCCTGTTGGCGTACGATAATGGTATTGAACTCTTCCACAGAGGTCATGCGCCCCTGGTTGCGGATGGTGTATGTGAATTCCTGACCATCGGGCATGGGTTCTGCACCTACGGCACCACCCGGATTAATGGCATTCTGGTCGCTGATAGCACTGTAAACTTCGCTGACGGAGATGCCTTTCTGGGCCATCTTGTCGGTGTCCAGCCAGATTCGCACAGCAAAGCGGGCACCGAATACCTGCACATCGCCCACACCTTCCACTCGCTTCAGCGGGTCTACCAGGTTCAGGAAGGCGTAGCCGGTGAGACTTACGGGTTCAAAGAAACCTTCAGGGGAGTCCAGCGCGTAGAGCATGAGCGGCAGACCGGACGACTGTTCGATGGTGATACCCATCTGGGATACCATGTTGGGCAGCTGGCTTGTGGCCTGGCTGTAGCGCATGTAGGTGTTCTGCTGGTCCGTATTCGGGGTGGAACCGGCTTCGAAGATGACATTGATACCACAGGAACCGTTGTTGGACGACGTGGAGTTCATGTAGTCCATCTTTTCCACGCCGGAGAGCTGCAGCTCGATGGGGGTTGCTACGGATTCTGCTACCTCGGTGGCGTTAGCACCAGGGTAGGCGGCACTCATGGCGATGGTGACGGGTGCAATGTCGGGGTACTGAGCAATGGGCAACGCCATCATGCTGATAAGCCCCAGCAGGGTTGTTACCACGGAGATAACGCCGGCGATGATGGGGTGCTTGATGAAAAACGGAGACATAATTCAGAGGAAAGGTAAAAGAGTGATTAATATTGGGGAACTTCCTTAACCGGCTCTGCGGTGACAGAGGGGGTAACCGTCTTGGTGGGTTCGTAGATGAATGGAACCGGTGTAAGCTTGTTGACCGGTGCTGCGGCTGCCTCGTTTGCGGCAAAGGCCTGGGCAGCCATGATGGAACCTTCCACCACCACCTTCGTTTCAGTGGCGCTCTCAAAGCCAAGTCCCTTCAGGACCATATCCATGAGGGATTTGCAACCCTGACCCATGGCCATGAGGTCCAGTTCATCCTTAGCATTTGCCTGGCGCAGTACCAGTTCGCGGAAATCATTTGCGGCTGCTTTGCGAAGCAGGAGTTCACCCCAGTCGCTCACGCCTGCCTTGGCGGGGGCATCATCAGGAAGCTTCTGCCCGGCTTGTTTCTCCAGAAGTTCACGGAAATCTTTTGCCCCGGCTTTCTGGAGGATAAGTTCGCCCCAGTTCTGCACTTTGGCTCCGCCCAGAATAATGGATTCGAGATTCGGAGCCTGAGTCTTGGCCAGGATTCCACCTGCGACAATTTCGCGGTTCGGTTCAACCACCTGCATCGGCTGCAGCATTTCCTTACCGTCGCCGTTGTCCAGTTTCAGATTGATAATCGGCCCCTTGGTGATGGGAAGCATCTGCGGAGTGTTATCGGGACGAAGCAGCACAAGCAGGTCCATACCTTTGGCGTTCAAGGGAGCGCGAGCTGGCACAAGACATGCATTCAGGAGGGGCTTCATCTTAGCTCGCACAGTTACTGCCATGCCACTGCGCAACATGGAGTCATCATTATCGATGTGACCGATGACTTCCAAGGTGCCGGTGCTTGTGCTCAGTGTGCTATTGGCGGTGATAACGCGTCCCTTCTTGGGATAGAGAACATTGTCATCGAGAATGAGTTCAAACTCCGGGTCTACTGCTGTGCGGGGATCGGCCTTGCGCACGCGGTAATTAGCAAAGCCTTGAATGGCACCGCGACCGCTCATTCCAAAATCTACACGCATAGGATTGACCGAGGAGAGGGTGACCAGAGGTTGCGGGTCGCTTGCGCTGACAAGTGAGCCGATGGAGACTTTGTGTATGCCTACGCGGCCATCGAACGGAGCCTTAATGGTGGTGTAGCCCAGGTTGATTTCGGCCTGGTGAACGGCTGCCTGCATCTGGGCAATCGCTGCATCTGCCTTACGCAGAGCTGCCTCATTGGTAGCGACTAATGTCTCGCTATCCGTCACCACTTTGTCGGAAACAGCCCCCGGTGTGCTTTCACGCAGCTTAACGTAGCGCTCCAGATTCTGCTTGCTCATGGTCAGCTGAGCATCAGCCTGTTCTCGGGCGGCCTTGGCTGCTACCAAGTTAGCACGTGCTTCATCCAGTGTGGCCTGATACGGTGCCGGGTCAATAGTGAAAAGAATATCTCCGGCTTTCACCATGGACCCATCCTTGAAGTGTTGCTGGAGAAGGAAGCCGCTTACCTGCGGGCGGATGTCCGTTTCATCGATACCACGGAGCGATCCGAACCATGTGGCGGTTTCAGATACATCCTGCTGAAGCATCTTGCTGATTTTGACCGGGAAGGGGGGCAGCGTGGGCTTTTCATCGGCAGAAACTGTCGTTTCCTTGGCTTCTTCATCTGCTTTTGCAGCCTTGGCCAGAGCCGGATTCGGAGCCGGTTTGAATGTGAAGGCTTCTGTTGTGATGGTTGCGGGTTTTTCACCCTTGGGCAGTCGGCTGTTTGTGGAGGAAACGTTCACGGCGTAGACCGCGTTGGTGCTATCTGTCACAACTAAGGCATCCGCCGGATTTTCGTACCCCATTTCCTTAAGTTTGTCTGTGATGGAGATGTTGCCATAATTGCGGACGGCCACCATCGTCTGGGTGGAAACGTACCCGTTCTCTTCTTCCACCCGGAGTTCATATTCACCCCCGATATGCACCGGAATCATGTGCGGAACATTCTGCCTGTCGACAATGACAATGAAATTATTGAGCAGCACGTTACGGACAGAAAGCTTGGGCACCAGCAGGGCTTCTGCCGTGTTCAGCGGAATCTTGACACGCACAGGCATACCGCCGCGCAGAACATTGTCCGGATTCGGGATAATACCTTCCACATTGACAAGTCCGGATGAGGTGAGAACGCTGTCCATGGCCACCAATGTGCCTTTGTGTGGTAATGTTGTTCCGTCTTCCATGAGCAGCTGGAATTGCGGAGCAGGGGGAGCATCTGCATTGTTTGTGCCAATGTTGCCGTACTTGCTGAAAATATTGATGAGGTGATCTCCATTCACAGAGAAAACAACGCGAATGGGATCAATGGAGGTGATGTTTGCCAGATTGCTTGAGGGGCTCACCAAATCTCCGATAGAGACATTGGACGTGCCGACAATGCCATCATACGGAGCCCGGATAATCGTGTAATCGAGGTTAATCTGGGCTTTTGCCACGGCTGCCTGCTGCTGCCCAATCTGGGCTTTTGCCGCTTCCACCTGGGCCTTGGCTGCTTTCAGGGTTTGCTGAGCATCGCTCAGATCTTTTTCAGACACAGAACCAGAGGTTACGAGCTGAGTGTAACGTTTTACATCCAGTTCAGCTTTGGCAGCTGTGGCCGAAGCTGAAGTCAGCGAGGCTTCGGCTGCCTGGAGATTCGCCTTGCATCGTTCTAA
Organism: Akkermansiaceae bacterium UBA3385; assembly: GCA_002358905.1. GTDB lineage: Bacteria > Verrucomicrobiota > Verrucomicrobiia > Verrucomicrobiales > Akkermansiaceae > Akkermansia. The sequence continues at coordinate 9,855 of DEPT01000072.1, read as the reverse complement.
TTCTGCTTCGAAAAGTTTCGGGTCAATACGGAACAGGATGTCTCCTGCCTTGACTCTGGTGCCATCCTTGTATTCTTGCGAAATCAGGAAGCCGGAAATGCGGGGGTGAATGTCTGTGTCATTTTCTCCGCGCAGGTAGCCGAACCATTCGCCATAATCGGTGACTTCCTGCTGGCGCAGTTTGAACACTTTGATGGCGGGTGCTTTCTCCTGTGCGGCAGCGGTGCTTTCCGCATCAGGTTTGCAGGCAGGAAGCACACTGAGCGTAAGGCCACCCATGGCAAGTGCCAGAATTGTGTTGCGAGTCATAGTTGTTCTGGATTGTTATGTGAAAATTTAAGAGCAGGAGCGAAGAAGCATGAGAATGCCTACCAGCGCAAATACAATCATGCCCATGCCCACATTACTTTCTTCTTCTTTAGTCTGTTGTTTTTTTGCCGGTTTCACAATGCGCGGCACCGGATTCGGTTTGATTTCTGTTTCCCAGACAGGTTTTTGAGCAGGTGGGGGAGGATCTATTGTCTGTTTCGGTTGTGGAGTATTAACTTTCGGCTGAACGAATGATTGCTGCGTTGCCGCCTGCGGAATGGCCTGGGTGGAATGAGTCAGCGCTGCAAAAGCTTGAGCTCGGCGTTCCTGCTCGGATATCATGATGTTGAGTCTGCTGACCAGATCTGCAGACATAGCCTCAAGAGCTTGTCGCTGGGCATCAGTGCTGACTTTCTGTTCCTCAGAACTCATGCGTTGTCTCCGTATGGGGTTAAATCTGGTCAGGGGTGGAGCCGGGGATTGCATCACCATGGCTCCGCATAGCATTCAGAACAGCACTCACCAGCTTCTGCCGGTCGCTGCGTGCAGCGGCGGCCAGCTGCAGGAAATCTGCCAGGTGAAATCCTCCATGTGTACGCAGAAATTCGCGGTCTTTCTCATCTCCGTACATGATATCCGGTGCAAGAATGCCGAAAAGTTTGGCTTCCGCTTTGCGAATGATGCGGGGTAAGTACGGAATCTCCTGGAATTCATCCGTTTCCGGTGGTAAATCCGCTGCGGTAATCGGTTTTGCGTTGCCGGAAATGCCACGCATGGCATTCAGGAAATAATGACGACGTACTGCAGCGATGAGCAATGCTGTGCTCGGGCTGGGGGCGCCTTTTTCGGCGTATTCCCGCACATAGCCGTGCATTTCATCAGCCTGGTATCCTATGGTTTTGAGAAAATCTTGTTCTTCCGGCAAATAGAATCTCGAAGCCGGCGTCTGGGGATTAACGAGATAGCGTTCCACTGCTTCTCTGAACAAAGCCATGAATCGATCATTCCATTCCATATCGAAGCTTATTATAGAGAGGCTGATGAGGCATGGCAAGCTGAAATCACGGCTGCCATGCATATAACATTAAAAGGATGGAATTTTTTGCTTATTTTGGCCTCCAGAGAAGCCGGATAAGGCCATAGACGCTCAGTCCTGCTGCTGCGCTTGTGATAATGCAGCCAAACAGAAGCTCTGCGCAGAGAATCCACAGATTGACGTGTCCCAGTACATCCAGAATGGCCGATAGTCCCTGGGGTGCTGCAGCAGCTGCTGCTCGAATGAGGTCTGCATCGACTCCGCTGCGCAGACTTATGCTACCCAGAACCAGGGCTCCGACCCACCACTGAAGCGGCCAGAGTATTACCTGGTATCCGGGAAACGAAATCCAGCAGGTAAGCACAGAAAGCGGTATATTGCCACGCGTGGCCATGCTGCAAAGTACCGCGAAAATGGTCTGCATGGGTACCGGTGCAAAAGCCCAGAATATGCCCCAGCCTGAGCCGGTGGCTACACCCTGTGGTTCCCATAACCAGAGGGCCGGATTAAAAAGCTTCTCCGGCAGCATGGTTCTCCATAAGCGGCTGGAGTTTCGCTTGCGGCGAAGATAGGTGTCTACTTTTGTAACCAGCTGGTTGTAACTGAACTTCATGCGTTGTAGAATGATTCTACCAGCTCCACCGTGCGGCGTGTGGCTCCGGAGTGCACATGCAGGGCGTTGAATGCTCGCTCCGTGCGCTTCCGGATAGGTTCGTCTCCCTTGAGCGCTTGCTGGATTTCAGCGGTGAGCTTGTCGGGCTCGCAGCAGACAATGGCTTCATCCGCACAAAGCAACGTTACAAGGTCGGCAAAGTTGGTCATATCCGGTCCGGTGATAACCGGTTTGTGTGCTGCAATGGCTTCCACCGGATTTTGTCCACCCTTGGCGAGGAAGCTCTTTCCGATGATTACAACATCGGCCAGGGCTGTCCAGTCTCTGAGCTCTCCTGTTGTGTCTGCCACGTAGCACACATTCGCGGGGATATCAGCAGGAATACTGCCAGCTGTGCGCAGAATAGGGCAGAATCCGGCCTGTTGCAAATCTGCTGTTACCTGGGGGCGGCGCTCTGCATGTCGGGGGACAATAAGGGGGAATGCTCCTGCGTCTCTGATAGCGGTGGCGATAAGGGCCTCCTCGCCAGCATGGGTGCTGGCTGCAAGTACTACGGGCTTTTCACCACGCAGGGTGTCGAGAATGGCACGGAAATCTTCTCTGGTATCCTTAGGCGCATCACCCATGACATCGAACTTGATGCTACCCGGGGCTGTGATGATATCCGGATTCACGCCAATTCGTGCGAAGCGGCCTTTGTCGTTTTCGTTCTGGGCACCAAGGGCTGTAAGTCTTTCAAATAAGAGACGCGTGATACCTTTGACCTTGGCATAGCGCCCTTCGCTGCGAGGCGAAAGTCGGGCATTTACCATAATCATTGGTATCTTGCGGCGGTGGCAGGCTTCCGCAAAATTCGGCCACAATTCAGCTTCGATGAGTACTACTGCCTTAGGCTCGAATCGATCAAGACAACGACCGGACAAGCCCGGAACATCCAGAGGGGAATATAGAGGGCGCACATTCGGCAGTGCCGCTTCTCTTGCTACCTGGTGCCCGGTGGCTGTGCTGGTGGCCAGAATAACCGGTTCATCGTGCGTTTTGCACCATTCGCGGATGAACTTGAGGGCAATGAAGGTTTCGCCCACACTCACGGCATGCACATAGAGCCCGCCCTTGGGTTCCTGTGCAGCGGGCTTGCGGTATATGCCGAATCGTTCGGAAAGACCGGTGCCGAAGCCTCCGCGCTTTTTCATCTTAATCAGGTATCCCGGAATGGAGATAACCAGAAAAAGTGGCAGCATCAGGTTATAGAGCAGGAGAAAGATAAAGCGTTTCATATACTTTCAACTTGGTAGAAGAGAATGACATTCTTGCCATAGTGGCGCGTGTCTACAAGCTTCCAGCCGGGGAACTCCCGGCTGTGCGAATCGCCCACACCGTAGCCTTCCTGGGCTTCTGCAATGAAATACCCGCCTTCTTCAAGAAGTTCATGCAGCCTGTCTGTCATCAGCTCTGCAATCATATCCCGGTCGCCTATGGCCTTGGCGTATGGCGGGTCGGCGAAGATGTAGTCATAACAGCCGGTGTCTCGCTTGACAAATTGCAGGCAATCCTTCTGCACAACACTGCCACCTTTAAGCCGGGAGCGTTCCAGATTCTGCCGGGCTGTGGCACATGATGCCTGGGCTGCATCCACCATGCGGGCACTGGCCGCACCTCGGCTCAGTGCTTCAATCCCCACAGAGCCGGAACCGCAATATAAATCCAGTATGCGTGCGCCTTGAATCGTGGATCCGAGTATGTTGAACAGCGCTTCACGTACGCGGTCCTGGGTAGGACGCACTTCGCCCTGTGGCACTCGGATAGGTAGCCCCTTTGCTGCTCCTGCAATGATTCTCATGGTGGTTGAACTAAGAAACGGGAGCCGATGGCGGCTGTGGCCTGGCTCCCGTTGGTGAAGAAATAGATGGAATAATCTTACTTCTGACCAGGGCGTGTTGTATGGGCGCTGGCAGAGGTGATGGGGAAGACAATGGTGTACCCGTGGTTGGCAATGACAGAGCCGCTGATGGCGGAACGTTCTACCAGACTGTAGTAGAGGAACACGGCTTTGCCGTCCGTGGCCTTGGTAACACGAATCATTTCGTTCAGGGTGGAGAGGGAGTCCTTCTTCTCCATCTTCCATTCCTGACCGGTCTGTGCACCGTAGTCGAATTTGTCGTCAGCACTGAACTCGGCACCGGCCAGCTCACCATTGTTGGAAATCCATACGTTCTTTTCAGCGTTGTAGCGAAGGGAACCGATGGTAAGCGGCATGGAACCACCGTTGGCAACGCGAGTGGCAGAGAGCACGCTGTAGATGTTGTTGCCTTCATCCTTAAGGCCAACGCGGACATCGGCCATGAGCGCAAGCTTGGTCTTTTTCCACCCTTCCACATACTTTTCGTACTCTGCCTTGTCCGGCCATAAATCGGCATCATACTCCATGAGTCGGTCTGGGGAACTCTTGGCGTTGATAGCCTCCTGCTTCTCCTTGGGCAGCTGGGCAAAACGCTGAATTGCTGCGCGGTGTAATTCAACAAAGGAGGCATCTCTTACCGGACGGACAACAGAACCCGGAATGGTGCTGCCATCGCAGGGCAGGTAACCGGAAATGGCTCCAGAAGCAGTTTCAGCATACGCAGATGTGCAAAGAACTACGGGTGCTGCCAGCAGGGCGAGAATGGAGTGTGACAGATTCATATCGGATGTCACATACTCTAGCACCGTTTTTTTTTCTTGGCAAGCAAGAAATTCAGTGGTATTGTCATGCTGCTATGAGAGTTTTCCGGCTCATTTTACCATTTGTTCTGAGTTTTGCTGCATGCGTGCTTGTCGCTTGCCAGTCGGCTACGCCCATGAGCCGCATAGAAGCCAATCCGGTGATGTTCGGTGTGCTTAGCCCGGAACACAAGTTACTTGTGCAGCAGGGCCGTATTTGTGAAGGAATGACGAAGGATGCCGTGTATCTCGCCTGGGGCAATCCCAATACGCAGCCCGTTATGGGGCAGCAGAATGGCAAATCATACGAAAAATGGGTTTACAATATTTACAGACCCGTTATGGTGGATAGTATCAGTGTCGGGGTTGGCTGCTGGCACCACGGCAGCTTTTATTCCGGCGGCATGGGGTCCTCCACGGCTATGGTTCCCCAGGAAGCGGCATGGGTGCTTTTCCAGAATAACAAAGTGACGGCTTGGGAAAGCCGGAAATAATCATTTTATGGATACAACTATATATAAGCTGACAAGTCCTGAACTCACGGTGCAGATTACCAATTTCGGTGCTCGTGTGCTCAGCTTTGAATATCAGGGAACGGATTGTCTGTATGGCCCCAAGACGCTTGAGGACCTTCCTGCGGATACTTGTTACTGTGGCAGTATCTGTGGCCGCGTTGCCAACCGCATTGCCGGTGGCTCCTTTGAGCTGGATGGCGTTCGGTATGAATTGGCGGTGAATAACGGCCCGAATCACCTTCATGGCGGACTGAAAGGTTTTTCCGATATGCCCTGGACGGTTGAGGAAGCCACCGATACGCGTCTCGTACTTTCCCTCGTCTCACCGGATGGTCAGGAGAATTATCCCGGCACGGTATCAGTGCGAGCCACTTACAGCGTGGAAGGTCGCCGCCTCACCCTTCGGATGGAAGCCACGACAGATGCGCCGACTCTTCTGAATCTGACCAATCATGCCTATTGGAATCTGACTGGCTCCGGCACGGTGGATGCGCATTGCCTGCAGGTCTGCGCCACGGCTTATACGCCCATGGTGGCGAATATCCCCACAGGGAATATCGTGACGGTGGATGGCTCTCTTTATGACCTGCGCCGTCCGGCCTGTCTGGGTGAACGCAATGCTGGCGATGCCATTTCCGGCGGGTATGACGATAACTATGTGCTGACCTCTGCTCCTGGTGTGAAGCTTGCTGCTGTGCTGACCAATGGCATTCGCACGCTGAGAGTGTTGACTGATGCTCCTGGTCTGCAGGTATATACGGGCGATTATCTTCCGCTGAAGCGTGGCGGTGTGGCACTGGAAGCTCAGAACTTCCCGGATTCTCCGCACCACTCCCATTTCCCCAGCATCGTACTGCGTCCCGGGGAGCAGTATGCGCGAACCATTGCCTGGGAAATTGATTGATTCAGGCAAGGTGTTTTATAAAAAAGAGCCGGTCCCTTTGCTGGAACCGGCTCTTTTTTGAAAATAAACAGGCCTCAATCTCTTGCCCGTCGATCAGCGTGGGTGCCGGTCTTGCCTTCCTCTCGCTCCATGGCGCGTTGTTTCCAGAGGGGGATATGCGTTTTACGGGCTTTGCGGCGTTTGCGGGCGGCCACTCGTTCGCGGTGGCGTTCCTGTTCTTCTGCACGTTTGCGTGCCTTGGCTTGTTCGCTCTGGGCATTTTCCAATCGCTTGCGGATGCGTGCAGAATGGTCATTTCCTGCCGGGGTGATGGTCCAGGGACCGGCTCCGCCGGATTCGGTGATGGGCAGGCAGAGCATTTGCGGGTCAATGAAGCGCATCTGCCGGTAAAGTAAATCGCGGATGGTGGACAGCAGCGCCTTGGGCGGGAATAGTCCCGTGTTGCCTAATTCAATCGTAAAGGCCAGGCGTATGTGTTTTGCCTGCAGGCTCATGCGAGCCATTTCCCGCAGGGAAATGCCTTCCTCCGGCTCTTCCTCAGGGGCGCACAAGGCCGCCGTGCGCAGCAGAAACAGGCAGTCTCGCACCTTGCGGCAAAGCTTTTCGACCAGTTCGCGTACTTTGGGGCGTGCGTTGAATCTGTAGTCCTTCACCTCTATAAGCCACAGCTCCTTCTTGCCGGGATGGTAGAGAACAAAGTCCATCTCCTTGCAGCTGTTGCAGAAATTCTGGGCGTGGTGGGAGTAGAAGGGGGAACATTCAAAACGGCATACATAATAACCCGATTCAAAGTTGAAACGGTGTAATCCTTCTACGCAGCTTGTACCAACCTGGAACACAATCAGATTTCTTCGCTGAGTTGGGGCATGAGGCTCAGGTAGCGGTCAGCTTGCTCCTGCTCCGCTTCCAGACTGTCCAGGTGGGCCAGTTTATCCAGCTCATCTGCTTCGCTCACTCGGGGGCCGTCCACTTTCCCTGCCTGCAAACCGAAATACCGGCGGCTGACGCCGCGATTCAGCTGCTCCGAAAGCTGTATGACCAGCTCACGCAGCAAAAACAGGCTGTGCGTGGTCAGAATCAGTTGAATACCCGCACGACACAGAGTGAGCATCAGGTTCACAAGTAAGGGCAGGTGTCCGGCGTTCAGATTCATTTCCGGTTCGTCCCAGAATAGGGCTGTTCCGGGGCGTACGGTTCCGTTGTTCAGCAGTAATCCCAGTGTGCCGATGCGCTTGAATCCCTCTGCAATCAGGTTCAGTTCAAGGGCTTCCTGGCCCGGGCGTTGCAGGTAGAATCGTCCATTGTGCCGCAGCAGTTTACCTCCCAGTAGTTGTTCAATCTGCTTTACGACATAGCGCAGAGCCTGGGGCAGGGGTACACTGGGTTCTGTCTCCAGAGCCCGGCACAGTTCCCAGCTTGCGGAGTCCAGCAGCTCCGGGTAGCGTTTCCCTGCTTGCATGTAGCAGGGGTAGATGGAAAGCACCTCCCGGGGAGAGAGAAATACGGCGTTGCTGAGCAGATAGCGGTCCGGCATGGTGCTGATTCGCAGCCCTTCTTCCTCACAGTGAGCTCTGAAGGAAAACGCGAGGTCTGCTGTGCCAAGGGGAACCTGCTCACCTTCAAGTGAGGCTCTCACCCTGGCTACAACGTTTTTGCCGCCGCTGCGCGACGTAAGACTTGTTAAATCCTTTGTGCCGAATACCCGCAGCAAGTCCTGGCGCAGCCGCTTCTCTTCAGCCCATACCTCCGGCAGGTCCCGGCGGCTTCCGCCGCAGCCCCATTTGCTGATGGCATAGCAAAGCTTCATCAGGTGGCTTTTCCCCGAATCATTGCCGCCTACGATGATGTTGATGCCGGGTACAAAATGGAACGACTCCGGCTGTTGGAATACCGTCATGCCTTCCACTTTCAGTTTGCGTATCATATTAACTTCCACTTTAGCAGATGTTACATCCAAGAGCAAGCTTGCATTTTAATAAATACAGCTCTTAACCCTCATTCGTCTTATCCTGATTTGCTTGATGTCGATTTCTGAACGCGGAATCATCAGTCAACGTGTTCTTGTGAAAACTTACAAGAAATTATTATTCCGCGTTTTAAATCTACTTTTCTGCAAGTTGTACGCAGGTATGCAGTCTTTGTGCTTGCGCTGGTATGCCGCCCTGCGGTAAACTGGTGTGCATGAAAAAGATTCTTTGTCTCTCGGTTTTATCTGCTCTCCTGGTTTCATGTGCCGGAACCAAGGACCTGACCATTGTTACAGAGCCGGAAGGCGCTTCGGTCACCATCAACGGTGAGTTTGTCGGCAATACTCCACTTACAACAGAAATTGCTCAGGATAAGACCTTGGGCATTGTTGTCCGGAAAGAGGGGTACGAAATCGGGGCTGCTACCCTCAGCCCTGTTCCCAGTAAGTTCCTGTCTTTTATATGGACGAAAAATGACCCCAAGGCCAAGTTTATCGAAGAAGATTCTGTCACCATTGCCCTCAGGAAACTTCAGTCACCCGCTTCGTATAAACCCAAATCCCTGCCTGCATACGATGGCGGCGGTGGTTCCACTAAAGCATGCCTTCCAGAGGCGCCTGCACTGCGTCCCATGCCCGATTTTAACTAAAGTCTCCTCTTTTTGTGGCGGTGATGGTAGGTAATGATGTGTAATAAATCCCAAAATTACCCAAAGATGTAATTTTCTGCAAGATTGTGCTTGCCAAAAGTAAAAAAGCGAGTAGAATGTGCGCCGACAAATTGCCGCCGGATGGTGGCGAACACTAAACACAATACTAATAACACACCACTATGGCTCGTCTTTTCGGTATCGAAATTCCCAACGAGAAGCGCGTTGAGGCCTCCCTGTGCTACATCTACGGCATCGGGCCCTCCACGGCTAAGAAGGTGCTGGAGCAGGCCGGTATCTCCCCGGACCTTCGCACTGGCACGCTCTCTGACGCTCAGCTGACCAAGATTGTTCAGGCTATCACCAGCAACAACATCCTCATCGAGGGTGACCTGCGCCGTGAGAAGCAGATGGCTCTCAAGCGTCTGACCAGCATCAACTGTCTGCGCGGCATCCGCCACCGCAAGGGTCTTCCCGTTCGCGGTCAGCGCACTCGCACCAATGCCCGCACCCGTAAGGGCCGCAAGAAGACTGTGGGCGCCAAGAAGTAATTAACCTTTTAAGAGAATATACTGAAAATGGCTGAAGAAACCATCCAGGAAGAAGTGAAGGACGTAGTGGCCGCTGAGGCTTCCGTTCAGACCGAGGCTCCCGCTCCTGCCGAGCAGAAGAAGCCCGAGGGTCGTCGCGATATCTTTGCCGAGCTTGGTCTCGCTGATGATGACGACAAGGTAAAGATTCTCAAGGCTAAAGGCAGCAAGAACGTTACCACCGGTATCGTGCACATCTCCTCCACCTTCAACAACACCGTGGTGAGCGTGACCGATCTCAAGGGCAACGTTATCGGCTGGTCCTCCGCTGGTAAGCTCAACTTCAAGGGTAGCCGCAAGAGCACCGCTTATGCCGGTCAGGTTGTATGCCAGGACGCTTGCCGTCAGGCTATGGGCCACGGCCTCAAGGAGGTCGAGGTTCGCGTGAAGGGGCCGGGTTCCGGTCGTGAGTCCGCTGTGCGTGCCGTGCAGGCCATCGGTCTGGAGATTTCCTCCATCGCCGATGTGACCCCCATCCCCCACAACGGCTGCCGTCCTCCCAAGGCTCGTCGCGCCTAATGATTTAACTAAAACCAAGAAAGATAACAGAACATTATGGCTCGTTACACAGG
>DEPT01000068.1 GCA_002358905.1 Akkermansiaceae bacterium UBA3385 | reverse complement strand
CATTTGTTTTTACACTTCTCAGGCGGCTATTTTTCTTCCAAAGTCTTCTGTTTTCACCTTGCTATCGGCTGCATATGTGTTATTATACATAATAACAATGCTTCGTATGAACCGATTTTTTTCCATACTCCTGACTCTGCTTCTGCTGCTGGGCATTAACGGTTGCCAGCAACAGCTGGGAAGCGATGCACGCACCCCCCGGTTCGTGTACAAGAAAGGATATACCCCCATGAAGCTCCGAAGCGGGCGCGTCACCATCCCGCAGCACGCTCCGGCCCGCATCAAACGAGCCATTGCCGCAGGCAACAAAATCGTGGGTAAACCCTACCGCCTGGGCGGTGGCCATGGCAAGCATGTCGACTCCGCCTATGACTGCTCCGGCTCTGTAGCCTATGTGTTGCGTGAAGCCGGAATGCTCAAGAAAGGGGCCTACCCCTCCTCCCGGGATTTCCTGAAATGGGGGCATCCTGGTTTCGGAAAATGGCTCACAGCCTACGCCAAGCGCGGGCATGTATTCCTGATGATTGCCGGCATGCGCTTTGACACCACGGGAACGAGCCGAGGCATCGGCCCCCGGTGGTACACCGAATCCCGCCCCTGCGGCGGCTTCTATGTGCGCCACATTCCCGGCTTCTGATTTTCCACTCCTACCCTCTGAATACAACATAATCAACCATATTATCCTTAAAGATGAACGAATTAAACGCACTCAACCACGGCACTCAGCGTATTGACAGCATCATGCAATACTGGGGGCTGGATAATCACGACCTCGTCACCGTCTCCACTGAGCAGCTCACCCACAAGCAGGTGCAGAAGGCTCGCCAGGGGCGTGAGCTCACGCTCAAAATGATGCAGAAAGTCGCCCGAGCCCTCAATGTTGCCATCTGGTACCGCCTGGATGACGAAGCAAAGGAGACCTACTACGAATATATCCACCGCGACCTCTTCACCTACGCTAAGGGCTTCGACCCCGACTGGGTGGACCCGAACCAGAAATAAAGTACGAAGTACAAAGTGGGAAGTACGAAGTAATTGACTTTCTACTCCATGGCACTTTCGGTCACAGAGCTGGTCTGTCGCCTGAAGCACACCGTTGAAATCAACGTGGGCGAGCAGAGCGTGGTGGGAGAAATAGGCTCCTGCAAGGCAGCCAGCAGCGGGCATATCTACTTCACCCTCAAGGACGCGCACTGCCAGCTCCAGTGCGCGTTGTACGCCTTTCGCGCCCGCAGCATGCGACTGAGGCTTCGCGAGGGTATGCTGGTGGAACTGCGGGGCAAAGCCACCGTGTGGGAAGGCCGCGGAGCCCTGCAATTCATTGTCGATTCTGTAAAAGAAGCAGGTGTCGGCACCCTGCAGCAGCAGTTTGAAGCACTGAAAGCCCGGCTGGCAGCCGAGGGACTTTTCGACCCGGCACGCAAGCGCCCCATTCCGCGTTTCCCGCAGAGCGTAGCCCTGGTCACCAGCGCCACAGGTGCCGTCATCCAGGACATGCGTCACCGGCTGGAGCAACGCGCCCCGTGGATTACCACCTACCTGTACCCCGTGCAGGTACAAGGCAAGGGAGCAGAGCTGGGCATAGCCCGCGCACTGGAGCAGCTGGGCACCCCCACCCGCTATAACATGCCAGCGGTAGACTACATCATCATCGCGCGCGGTGGCGGCAGCATGGAAGACCTCTGGTGTTTCAATGAGGAAATACTGGCGCGCGCCATAGCAGCCTGCCCCATTCCCATCGTTTCCGCTGTGGGCCACGAAACAGACTTCACCATTGCCGATTTCGTGGCCGACCTGCGAGCCCCCACTCCCACTGCCGCTATTGAACTGACCACCCCGGATGCGGCAGAACTGCGAGCCTGGCTTGACGGAACAGCCCAGCATCTGCGCCAACAGGTTTCCCGCAGCCTGCAAATGGCACGTCTCCGGCTCAAGGTTGTACAACAGAGCCGCCTGGGAACCCCGCAGGAACTTCTAGCCCCCTACCAGCAACAACTTGACACCCTAACAGAAGAATTGCACAGCGCCCTGCACAACCGGCTTCAGAGCGAGCGTAATCGATTAAATCTCTGTGCTGCCCGCCTTTCGGTACCCAGTGTTCTGAATCACATACGCAGCGCGGGTGAACGGCTAAGCCACCGGAAACAGTGGTTGCTTGCCACTTTGCACAACCGGCTGGCTGCCCACCAAGCCAGACTAGAAACCCTTTCTGCACAACTGGCAGCAGCCAGTCCGCAGAACGCTCTGGACCGAGGCTTCGCCCTTGTCAGCACTCCGGATGGACGACTGGCACGCGATGCTTCATCCCTCTCCCCAGGGGATGAACTCCGCATCCGCCTCGCCAAAGGAGAAACGGCAGCTGTCGTCAAATAACCCTGCCCCAGCAGCACCATTTGCTCCACAAACGGACACTTTGTCAGCAAAAAAACAACAAATTTACCATTTTCTGCAAAAAAAGTCTTGCAAAGCGGCTCATCGTGGTGTATATTTGCGCCGCACCCAGTGCGAAACCAATGCTCGGATGGCGGAATTGGTAGACGCGTTAGACTAAGGATCTAATGGGGAGACCCGTGGGGGTTCGAGTCCCCCTTCGAGCAGCAACATAACCAGCAGATTTCGGTCTGCTGGTTTTTGCGTTTAGCACTACATAGTTATCACACAATCCATCCTTTTAGTTACCATGCGCACCATTCTCCTGACTCTCCTTCTCAGCCCGCTGGCTCTGGCTCAGAGCTATTACAACGCCAACGGTTCATACGGCGGTCGTGCCGTTGCCGGTCCCGGTGGCACAACTCATTATTACGGCGCAAACGGCGCCTACCAGGGACGCTCCCAGACCGGCCCCGGCGGCACCACCAACTTCTACGGCGCTAACGGCTCCTACCAGGGACGTTCCCAGTCCGGCCCCGGCGGTACCACCAACTTCTACGGCGCAAATGGGTCCTACCAGGGCCGCGCACAATCCGGCGCCGGCGGCAACACAAACTTCTATGGTTCCAACGGCTCCTACCAGGGGCGTTCTCAGACCGGCCCCGGCGGCAACACGAACTTCTACGGCGCAAATGGCGCCTACCAAGGCTCCTTCCGTTAAATAAACTCTTCCCCATTCTCAAAAAAAGGAATCGCAGGTCACCTATGCGGTTCCTTTTTTTCATTTTGAATAGCCCAACTTCAGCACTTCGAAATCGCCCTAAAAAGTCCCCGTTAGCGGTACCGCAACACCCGGGGGCTGATTTTATGATAACATTGATAATGCGGAGATTTTCCTCCGAGCCTGATTTAGGCCACAAATGGAAAAGTAAATCAAGCGGTTGAAAGAAACCAAATCCTTCACCGCCGGGTCGGTTTCGGCAGTTTGGAAAGCAGGTCATCCAGCAACTGCTGAATGCTCATGTGAGCCTCATTTGCCCACCGGTGAAGTATGGCTTCCATTTCATCAGGCACCACGGCGGTAATGGTTTCCTCTTGCTCAGCCATTAACTCCTTGATGCGAGCCTTCAGCATCGGGCTTGGCTTACTCTTACCATTCAAAATGCGATTGATGGTGCTCCGGGTGCATTGCAGACGCTTCGCGAGCATGGTCTGGCTGATACCATGCTGCTGCATCCACGCCTGAAGCTCCTGCCTGTCGCACATGCACTTATTCTAAGCATCCTCATACCTATTGGCAAGCAGGAAATACACCAAAACGTGCCTTTTGCGTCTAACAAAACCATAATCCCCTTGACACCCTGTATAGTTTGCATCATAATATAACATACATACTGTATAGTACTATACAGCCCTTCTCTCGCGCGTGATGAAAACCATCGAAATAGCCATCGATTCCCCGGCAGGTCGCACGGTATGCGAACTGGCCGATGCGCTCGGTCTCGACCCACGGGATGTGCTTCAGGGCATCCTCTTCGGCATCTGTAACCGCCGCAGCCGTGAATCCACCCACTGCTCCAACGCCCCGACACCACGCCGCACCTTCCCATCCACCACCTGCCAGCGCCACAATTCTCCCCGCTGCCCGGGTTGAAAACCATTTCCCCACAAACACACACAACTAGAAAGAACACCACTATGGAAAAACCAAAATCATTGACTGCGCTCCAGACCACCATGGACAATATCATTACGGTGAAGAAGTTCCAGATTCTGGAAAAGAAGCCCGTAGATGCACAGTACCTGAATTATGGAGACTATTCTAATATCTGTACCACAATCAAGGAAAGCTGGTGCACAATGATGAATGAAAAAGATGCTCCCAAAGCCATCCAGAGCGTTTGCTACATGACTCTCGCTATTGTGGAGCCTAACTTAAAAGAAAAAGCGAAACTGATATCTCAAGCGAAAGCAGCGGCCTCAGGCATAGCGGGCATTGGTGCCATCATTGGCGCTATCGGTATGGCTCTGGGATGGGGAACAGGCATCATAGGTACAATCACGGCTTTCTTCTGCGGAGCTCCCATAGCAGGACCTCTGGGACTGCTGGCCGCAGGCGCTCTTCTTGCAGCCATTGCGGCATATTTTGCGGTAGAATCTAAGAATGAAGCGAAAATGTCCGAAAAGGCGGAAAAAGTGCTGCGCGACGGTCTGAGCAAAGCGCTGGAAGGTCTCTGGGCAATGCGCGAAGCTGAAAATAAGTAAAACTCAATCCTATGGGGCACCTTTCCCGGGTGCCCCATTACTACCCTGAACATGGACACCTTTTCCTTAGACCAGATAGCAATCAAAGCCACAGGCATCGTTGGAAGATATTGGTATGGAGCCTTGGATGCCAAAGTGCTTCGGCAGTATGTGGATTCACTCTTCCCGGATTTCGCTAAAGACGCGGTGGCGGATAACTTAAAAGGACAATGGCACAGATGGAAAAATGGTCATGACCTTCTAACCGACGTTGGTGCCAAACTTTTTTCGGATCCAGAAGCCGCCATCCATCGAGCTGGTCATATACTATTAACTGATTTTCCAACCAAAGCAGGTATACCCATCCCAGGTTTCTCAGCCAACGGAATCGGACAAATTCTAGCCGATTGGGGAATAAATAAAGGCTACATGTGTCTGAACATCGCAGATGGCACGGTTGGCATCATGGCTATTTCCGAAAGTCATGCGGATTTACTTACGGCGTTGAATGGAGGCACAATGGACGGTTGGACTTTCTTCGACACCTATGTCGAGGGCGGTCTCGAAATCTGGGCAGGCGTCAAAACATTCAACCCTTTGTTGATGGCGGCAGGAT
This sequence comes from Akkermansiaceae bacterium UBA3385, assembly GCA_002358905.1. Lineage (GTDB taxonomy): Bacteria > Verrucomicrobiota > Verrucomicrobiia > Verrucomicrobiales > Akkermansiaceae > Akkermansia. The sequence continues at coordinate 100,840 of DEPT01000068.1, read as the reverse complement.
TTGAAAATGTCGCGGCTGGCATAATCGCCACTTGTGACACCTTCAGAGTCACCATTGAAGAATTCTTCGGAGCCGCATTTGGCGGTTCCCTGCTGGGTTTGGGAGTCTCCCTACTGCTCTGGCGCAATCGCCCGGCTGAGGAGCGAATCCGCAAGGCAATCTTCACCGGCACGAGAGCTGCCATTCTGGGTGGTGCAGGAGCCATTTCCCCCTTCCTTTCACTTGGGCTGGCTGCCGGCTTCTGCTTCCATGAACTGTGCAAATCCATCATCGATGGCAAGGCTAGGGTGCACGAGTATGAGCCCGGCATTTTCAAAGTGATGCTGGAATCCAGCATGGAATCGCCCTCATTCCGCGATGCATGGGAAGCATACGCCACCTGCCAGCGCTCCATTGAGGAATTGACCGCAAAACAGGCATCTGAGATTCAGGGGCATCTGGCCACTTCCATGGAAGCCCTCTCCTCTCTTCTGAACTCCATGGCGCCGGAACTCCCTGCGGCAACGCTTCCCGTGGACTCAGAAGGCGATATCACCGCCATGCTGAATAAACAGCAGGACGACATTGAGCAACTGCTTGGGAGGTCAACCACATAATAACTAATCATCACCATGTTAGGCACATTCATTCGAGCTTACAAGGCAGGCAACATCTCAGAATTACAAAGCGTTGAAATCTTACGTTCGTTGCCACCCGGCACACCTGTGGTAATCCTCCAGGACCCAGCAAGCATACAGAGCGGCGGTATCGGTTCCCAGATAGCATTCGCCATCGTATCAGCCACCCCCGGCTCGCTCATCATGCAACGGGTCGAATCAGATTCGGAAACAGGTACCGTGTTCCACATCTGCGAGGTAATAGCGGAACCGACATTCCATTATTTCACTTGTCCCTCGGGAACCCTCACCCCGGAAGCAACGCTTCAGCGGGCACAAGCTCAATTGGGAGCCCGTTACAGCAACGCACTGCGCAGCTTTCCGGGAGATGATTTTGTGCAGGAATGCCTGACAGGACTCAGCATCCACGACATCATTGCCCAAGAGGTTGATGAAATCGGGCAACACTGGTGGACGCCCCTGGAAGTAACGCCAAAGCAAATCCTGGACGATCTGTCAGAAGTTATAACGCAAAAATTGGCAGATATTCCTGAGAAAGAGACCGCTTGGCAAGCCACCGCAAGAAAACTTGCATACGAAAAGCTGGAACGCACGTTGAACGCCATTAAAAATACGGCTCCTGAGAAGTTGCTGAACATTACCCTGCCCCAGCTGGAACACCACGCCATTCTCATCGAGGGAGCCCAGTGCATCCTGTTCTCCGGGGCAGGAGTCCGCCATATGTCGAAGCAGGATTTCTGCAATACAACACCGAACACACCCATAGGCGGACCGGCAAAAGGAACTCCGCAGGATAAACATGATGTCGAATTGCGGCTACTGGCCCGAAACCGTGCAGTCCGGCAGTTATGCCGGGCCGGCCAAGGCAAAGGTGAATGGGGCGACTTCAACCTGATTCTTAACAATAGTGAACATTTCAGCCGCTACTGCCGCTCCGGCGAAGCCTCCTGCACCCAGCTGCGGGATAAAACCATCACAGCGGTCAAGACCATCCTGAGCATAATCCTACCAGGGTGGTTGACGCTGATGCTTGACATAATCCTGGCTCAGCTGGATTTAACACCCGGAAAACATGCTGGCATGAATTAAGCAAAGTTAAAAACAAAACCACTCCACTATGAAACAATATTATATCAGTAAAGCCGATGGGTCCCAAGAGGGGCCGTATTCTGAAAATATAATTCAAGCCTGTATAGCCCAAGGGCTGTACCCTCCGGGCACGTTGGTCTGGTGCGATGGAATGGCAGAATGGAGCCCCATCGAAACAGTCTTCCTCTCACAAGAACCAAGGACTTCACCACCACCGATGAAGAAAGTTCAGGACAAAATAAAAGTATTATTATCCGACTGGGGAACATATTTAAAATCGAAGCGTAAAAATAAAGGGTGCATAATTACCGGTGGATTATTCCCTATCTTAATAGGATTTTTTGTGTATAATACTTATTTCCATAACATAATTTCTATTGGAAGAGAAGCACAGCTGAACAAATTATTTCCAGACAGAACACCTAAACGAATACGGGAGATAAAGGCACAATTAAAAAGTGCATCAGCCTACCCAAATTATGATTTTGAAGCAAAACTTTTGGAATATGTAACTGAAGACCGCAGCAAATATAAAGACTTAATAACGCAATTGGTCTATGTTGGGACAAACCCCGATGTACAAGATATTCATGGAAGAACACCTCTTCATATTGCGATGGAAACACGTCAGAAGGAAATTGCAGAATTACTTATTTTGGCCGGCTCCGATGTGAATATTAAAAACAACGAGGGGCGTAGCCCTATTTACTATACCAACGATAACCCCAAGTTGTTGAAGCTCCTCATTGACGCAGGAGCTGACGTTAACGTGCGTGATAATGAGGAAATTTCTCCGCTCATGAAGGAAGATGACGAAGCATGCATAGGATTACTTCTCAAGGCAGGAGCAGATTATCATTCCATGGATAATCTAACAGAATTTCAGAAAGTACGCATACTACATGGCGCATTGAGCCAGAAGTGCATCAAGATAGCAAAGGAATTAATCGAGGATGGAGTTGATGTTAATTCCTACACATACAGCGACACTAGTACCCGTCCCATTCATACAGCTGCACTAAGTGGAGCCGACGTAGACTTTCTCATCGATGCGGGTGCGGATGTCACAGTCACGAGGGTCTTAGACATTACACCACTTCACTGGGCAGCCACCGCGGATAACGTTAAAAACATAAATCGGCTCATCGACGCAGGCGCGGATGTCAATTGCCCAGATTACCATGGCAAGAGTCCACTCCACTGGGCAGCAGAAGTATGTCGTCCTAAAAATATTACGCGTCTGATAAAATTAGGAGCGGATGTAAAAGCAAAGGACAGAGAGGGTAACACCCCCTTGCACTGTGCAGCAATAACCTACCGCAACTCGGCCCCTGAGATAAAAGAAGAGTGTGTAAAGGCCATCAGTCAACTTCTGAAATCTGGTGCGGATGTAAACGCGCGGAACGAAGATGGTAACACCCCCTTGGACTTAATACCAGAAGTCCCCAACACAAGCGCCGTCAGACAACTGCTGAAATCTGATGGAGAACAATAACAGGTCTACGCCTTTTGGGGAATCACAATGGGGTATTGACCTCATCCGGAAAGCAAAGGACAATACCATCTGAAATTTCTGCTCACTACAGGTTATATATAAGTGGATGGCGAGATTACACTGAGTAATCTCGCCATTATTTTACCCCGACAAATTGAAACCACATCAACAAGTATAATAAAACATGAATATTTTAATCAGATTGATATTTAAGGCTGAGCAAGCATTCTATGCGACAACAATACGATTCTTCCCCACTCTGGCTATCAATCAGGGGCTGCTCAGTGATTGGAATGACAGCCGATTGACCAGCGAACTCAACCAGTACCGGAAGACCTGCCGGGAACTGAAGGAATTGCTGAACCGCACACAACAGCTGCCCGGATTTCAAGGGCAACAGGAACGCTGGCTTACCCGGGCAGAGGATAAGGAATATATACGCACCCAGCAAAAACTGGTGCGGGTAGAAGACCACAATCGCAAAGCACGGTCAGAAGCCAGACAGAAGCGGTCAAATGCCTATGATGAACTGGTGAAGTTTTTCGTGCGGCATCCAGACCTGTGGAAAATGGTAACTGAGGTGACATGGGAATTGCTGCAAAGCCATTCCCTGATTTACCTGCTCAATGCAGTAATCTCCTTCTCAGCCCGCTGGCTCTGGCTCAGAGCTATTACAACGCCAACGGTTCATACGGCGGTCGTGCCGTTGCCGGTCCCGGTGGCACAACTCATTATTACGGCGCAAACGGCGCCTACCAGGGACACTCCCAGACCGGCCCCGGCGGCAACACGAACTTCTACGGCGCAAATGGCGCCTACCAAGGATCCTTCCGTTAATAAACATCTTCACCAACCTCAAAAAAATACCGCAAGTCAACCTTGCGGTATTTTTTTCTGATGTAAGCACGCATGAAATCAACTGCGCATATCCAGCCTATTTGAGATAAACGCGACTCAGATCAACCACTGCGGGTTATCCAGATACCACTGCACCGTTTGTTCAATACCTTTGACGAACGGAGTTGCCGGCGACCAGCCGAGCTCCCGCTGCAGCTTGGAAGAATCAATTGCATAACGCAAATCATGCCCGGCCCGGTCCTGAACGTAGGTAATCAGCCGTTCTGCAGTACCAGCTTCCAGCCCTGCCATGCGCTCATAAGTTGAAACCACCAGCTTGACTACATCGATGTTGGTCCATTCATTAAAACCGCCGATGTTATAAGTCTCTCCCACCCTGCCCTGATGGAAAACAAGGTCCAGAGCCTCTACATGGTCCTCCACAAAAAGCCAGTCACGCACATTTCTTCCGGTTCCATACACCGGCACCGGCTGTCCCTGACACAAACGGCTCAGCGTATGAGGTATCAATTTTTCCGGATATTGGTATGGGCCGTAGTTGTTGGAGCAGTTGGTGACAACTACCGGCAACCCGTATGTATCATGGTATGCCCGAACCAAGTGATCGGCACCGGCTTTTGATGCACTGTACGGGCTGTGAGGAGCATAGGGCATGTCTTCGCGGAAAAGACCGGGGCCATACGGGGCCTGCAATGCACCTTCCGACATCGTCAAAGACCCGTACACCTCATCGGTAGACACATGGTGAAACTTTTTGCCACACCAATCGCCCGCCCAGTGGAGACGAGCAGCCTCCAGCAGACTCAGGGTTCCCATGATGTTGGTCTGGGCAAAGAGAAAAGGCGTGCGGATGGATCGGTCCACATGGCTCTCGGCGGCAAGATGAATGACGCCGTCTATTTCATAGCGGGTGAAAATATCGCAAACGCGTTCATAATCGCACACATCTGCCTGTTCAAAATAATAATTGGCAGCGCCTGCCACATCTGCCAGATTTTCCAGATTGCCTGCGTAAGTAAGCTTATCCAGGTTCACAATGCGGCACTCCGGATAACGGCGCACAAAGTGGCGCACCACATGAGCCCCGATAAAGCCGGCTCCACCTGTAATGAGAATATTCTTCATACCTGTTCAGCACCCTGGTTTCAGCAGTGAAAGCATGCGCTGCCCATACGGATTATCGGCCATGGGCCGGGCCAGTTCTTCCAGTCGTTCGCGGCTCAGCCAGCCATTTCTATAGGCTATGGCCTCCAGACAAGCGATAACGAAGCCCTGGCGTTTCTGCAACACCTCAACAAAGGTGGAAGCCTCACTGAGCGAATCATGCGTTCCGGTATCCAGCCAGGCAAACCCGTGCCCCATGGTCTGAACGAGGAGTCTTTTCTGCTGAAGATACACCTGATTCACACTTGTTATTTCCCGCTCCCCGCGCGCAGAGGGTTCCACGGATGCCGCCACCTGCACAACGTCATTCGGATAAAAATACAACCCGGCCACGGCAAAATTGGACTTAGGATGAAGAGGCTTTTCCTCCAGACTGATGCAGAAGCCGTTTTCATCCAGTTCTGCCACGGCAAAGGGAGTAGGGTCCTGTACCCAATAACCGAAAACCGTGGCAAGGCGCTCATCCCTGGCTGCCTTCAGGGCCCGTTTCAGCATGGCAATCAGGCCGTTCCCATGAAAGATATTATCCCCGAGCACCATGCAGACGTCATCCTTCCCGATGAACCCCCGGCCAATGGTGAAGGCCTCCGCCAGGCCACCCGGATACGCCTGCTCTTCATAGGCAAAACGAACCCCGTAATCCGAGCCATCCCCCAGCAGACGTTTGAAATTCGGGGCATCCTGCGGGGTTGTGATAATCAGAATATCCCTGATACCGGCCAGCATCAGCACCGATATCGGATAATATATCATGGGCTTATCAAAGACCGGCAGCAACTGCTTACTGACGCCCTTAGTAATGGGATAAAGCCTGGTTCCGGAACCTCCGGCAAGTACAATACCTTTCATCATGTATACTGCCCCTTTTCTCAATGAACTATACCAACCAGCCTTGCCCGGGTCAAGCGTTTTCATTCCATTCCCGCACAGAGATGCCAGAAGCCTGGAAGTTTTTTGCTTGCTTTGCAGGAATGCATAGTGTACCCTGTTGGGGTGCGTGTAGCGTGTCCGGCAGGCATCACGATACAAACAGCCTGCCACCCGGTGCATCCTCCCACTTTCTTCCATATGTCAGCTCTTTCAAAATCCTTAAACCCTGTCCTGGAACGCACCTTAAAGAGTCTGGGGCATTTCGTCTACTTTCCAAACCCCGGCAACCTGGGAGACGAACTGATTGCCGTAGCAACAGTCCAGCAGTTTGACAAACTGGGCTTAAGTTACGAAATGTATGATGAAAACAAGGAGTACGAAAAAGGCTTTGCACTGGTGTATGGCGGCGGCGGCGGCATGATTCCGGACTGGGGCTTCCTGCCCACCATTGAGAAAGCCCTCACCGCACCGGGGCTGGCCAAGGGTGTCATCCTGCCACACAGCATGCGGAACTGTGATAGCTTGCTGAGCAAATTGGACGAACGTTTCACGATATTCTGCCGCGAACAGAAAAGCTGGGAATATTGCCGCAGCGTCAACAAGAAAGCTGATATCCACCTGGCAGATGACATGGGCTGCCTTCTCGATGTCAATCTGTTACCGGCTCAGTCAAGCCTGCACAACAAGCTCCCCATGCCAAACATTTTCGTCTGGGGTTTTTCATTAATTTTTGGGAATCGCCGCAGCAAAACCCGCATTCTGCACAGATATTACCGGAAAACATACCAACGACTCAACAAGCATGCTGCTGAGCGCGTACACATTCTGGCAGATGGTCGCAGACTGGGCCTCATGATGCGCCGAGACAGCGAAGCCGTTTCCGGATGTCTCCCCGACAAGCTCCAGGAGCTCCCCAATGTGGACGTCTCCCGCTACGGTGGCGCAAATTGCCGCTGGCATCTCTTTAATCAAATAGGGGTAAGGCAGTTCCTTGACACTATTTCAAAATTTGACATTATCATCACCGACCGCTTGCACATATCCATCGCGGCAGCCCACCTGGGTAAAGAGGTGATTATGATTGACAACTCGTATGGTAAGTTATCGGGTGTCTGGAACCAATCCCTTACAGATGTAAGCCATTGTCATCTCTGCAGAACTGCCGACAAAGTAGCTCAAACGCTGGATGAACTGGCCGTAGATTTCAACAATCCGGCAAAGGGGGCGGACATCAGCATCCCTGCAATCCCGCCCCAGGAGCAGACGGACGCAGCAGATGAGGATGTCTCCATCCAATTGTCTGTCATTGTGCCGGTATACAACGCAGAAAAGTACCTGCAGCAGTGTCTGCAGTCCCTTTCCGGACAACGCTGCAAAGGTATAGAGTTCCTCTGTATCAACGATGGCAGCCAGGATTCATCCCTCAGCATCCTGCGGCAGTGGGCAGAAAAAGACAAGCGCTTCCGCATCATCAGCCAGCAGAACCAAGGATATGGCAAAGCCATGAACATTGGCCTTCAGGCCGCTAAAGGCACCTACATCGGCATCGTGGAACCGGACGACTGGATCGAAGATGACATGTACGAATCCCTGATGGCTCTTGCCAGTCAGACTAAGGCAGAAATCATTAAATCCGATTACTTCATCGAGAAAAATTCCACCAGCAAGATATGCGGTAAAATGGAAGGACTCGTTGAAGGCGCAACATTGTCTCCACGCAACGTGCCGGAATATCTTGCAGGTGCTCCATGCATCTGGAGTGGTATTTACCGCCGCGATTGGCTGGAGGAAAACAATATCCGGTTCTCGGAAACCCCCGGTGCCTCGTTCCAGGATCTCGGCTTCTGCATACGCACATGGCTCGCGGCCAAAAGCATTACCGTTACCCTGCGTGCCTTCTACCATTACAGGGAAGACAATCCGTCCTCAAGCATACGGCGACTGGAAGATGGTGCCTGGGCAGCACACAGAGAGCTGGAATTGCTCACGGGCGTATTCAACAAGATACCCAAGGACGCAGCTTTCATCCGCAGCCATATAGTCCTTCGTATCTTCGCCACCTTGCGTGCTGATTACAGATTACGCATACGAGATACAGTCAAGAGTTTCCTGCTCAAGTACTCCCACCTTCTGAACGACTGCTTCCCGCTTGATACGTTACAACAGGACATTTTCACCAAGGACGAATGGTTTGATATTCAGCTCATGTACAATAAGCCCCTGCTTTTCCCCCGCAAGAGCCGCACAAGAGCCACAATCATTCAGCGAATCATCTCCTGCCGCAAGGAAGCCGGACGTAAGGTGATTCGCATCATGGGTATCAGCTTTGTCATGAAGAAGAAAAAATAAGCGGAGGACCGCACCTGGCTCATTGCTGCATACGACAAGCAAAATGCTTGCTATGCCGGGGCTGTTCGGGTAGAATGCGAGCATCGGTATGGCGGAAAAGCCCACTCTCAGCCCCATGATGGATCAGTACCTGCGCATGAAGCAGTCACTGCCGGGGGACGTGTGGCTGTTTTTCCGACTGGGTGATTTTTACGAAATGTTCTTTGAAGACGCGGTGGAATGCTCTGCCGCACTGGGACTTACGCTCACCAAGCGCCAGACTATTCCGATGTGCGGTGTGCCCTACCACGCGGCAGAAGGCTACATAGGCCAAGCCGTAAAAATGGGTAAGCGCATCGCCATAGCAGAGCAAATGGCCACGCCTGTTCCCGGAAAACTGGTTCCCAGAGAAATCACCCGCATCATTTCCGCCGGCACACTGGCTGACATGAGTCTGCTGGACGCCGGAGAACACAACTATATTGCTGCATGCTACCACGAGAAAAACTGCTGGGGGCTGGCTTGTGCCGACCACACCACCGGTGAATTCACCGTGGCAGACTACCCAAGTCTGGAAGCACTGGGCGAGGAAGTTGCGCGCATTCATCCCCGGGAACTTCTCATCAGTCAGGAACAGGCGGAAGACTTTCCACGTCTGCCCGTAACCCTCATGTATGATGGTTACACCTTTCTGCCAAGCCTGGCAGACACGTTCCTGCGCTCACATTTCCGCGTGCATTCACTGGAAGGTTTCGGCTGCGCCCACCTGGGCCCGGCCCTGGGAGCAGCCACTGCCATTCTGCATTATCTGAAGCACCAGCTGCGCCGCCAGACAGACCACCTGCGCACCCTTTCCCTGCGGGCGACGGAAAACGCAGTTCTTATTGATACCGCAAGCCGCCGGAATCTGGATCTGGTGGAAGCACGCGGCGGGCACAAGAACACCCTGCTGGGCACTCTGGACCGTACCAGCACCCCCATGGGTGCACGCAAGCTGCGAGACTGGATTCTGCACCCAACCTGCTGCATGGAAGAACTGCTGCGGCGACAGGACCTCATTGCCGGTTTCCTGAAAGAGCCCTTCCTGATGTCAGAACTGAGGAACTCCTTCAAAGGCGTTCGAGATACGGAGCGTCTGGTATCCCGCCTTTCCCAGGGAGCAGGCAACGCTCGAGATTTGCTGGCGCTGGGTACCTCGCTCACCCACTTACCCGCCATCGTGGAAGACATTGCAGCACTTCAGCAGCACGAGGAGAAGTTTGCCCCCATTCTCGACCGACTGGGCAACTTTGAAGAGCTTACCGAACTGCTGACTTCAGCTGTTGTGGACGAGCCCCCCGTCACCATCAAGGAAGGCGGCATGATTCGCGACGGCTACAACGAACAACTGGATGAGCTGCGCGCAGCTTCACGGGAAGGCAAAGGCTGGCTGGCCGACCTGGAAGCCAGAGAACGCGCCGCCACCGGTATCGATTCCCTGAAAATCCGTTACAACAACGTATTCGGATATTACATTGAGGTAACTAAAGCTAATTTCTCCAAGGTTCCGCAGGACCGCTACGTCCGCAAGCAGACCCTGGCCAATGCGGAACGCTTCGTCACGGAAGAGCTCAAGAAAATGGAAGGAACTATCCTGGGAGCAGATGAGCGCTCACGGCAGCTGGAATATGAACTATTCTGCCAGCTGCGCGAACAGGTAGCCCTGTACATTGACCGGATACAGTGCACCTCCGAAGCACTGGCTGAGGTGGATGTACTCCTTTCCCTTGCCGAAACCGCCCAGCGTTACCGCTACTGCCGCCCCTGCCTGGATTTAAGCCGCGATTTACACATTGTCAATGGTCGACACCCGGTCATTGAACAGGTTCAGACAGATTCTGCTTTCGTTCCGAATGATACAGAAATGGAAGCTGAATCCCAGCGGGTCCTCATCCTGACCGGCCCCAACATGGCAGGAAAAAGCACGTATATCCGCCAGGTGGCGCTCATTACCCTCATGGCGCAAATCGGCTCGTATGTACCGGCGGATTCCGCCAGAATCGGGCTTGTGGACCGTATTTTCTGCCGCGTAGGCGCCAGCGATGACATTGCCCGCGGACAATCCACCTTCATGGTCGAAATGAGCGAGACTGCGCTCATTCTCAACAACGCCACTGACCGTTCCCTGGTCATTCTGGACGAAATAGGGCGAGGCACCGCTACCTTTGATGGTCTTTCCATTGCGTGGGCTGTAGCCGAGCATCTGCACGACATTCTGGGCTCCCGCACACTTTTTGCAACCCACTACCACGAAATGGTGGATCTGGAACATACGCACGCTGCCATCAGCAACTGGCATGTGGAGGTGCGGGAATGGAAGGACGAAATCGTCTTCCTTCGAAAAGTACTTCCGGGACCGGCTGATAAGTCATACGGCATCCAGGTAGCACGGCTTGCAGGTCTGCCAGCCCCAATCATCGATCGTGCCAAGCAGATTCTCACCCACCTGGAACTGAGCTCCGCAGCACGCGAGCCCAAGACAGCCCGCCGCAAACGCGCCAGAGAAACCGGACTGCCTTGCGCAGAAGAGGCCGATGTTGCCCAGATGGACATGTTCAGCATGCTGGATGACGGCATCTGATTTCCCTGGCGGTATGACAACCGCAAAAATATGTTTTGAATTGCAAAAATGAGCTTGACTTACAGGCACGCTGGCATATACTTAAATCGTTATTTACCGAACGTATGAAAACTCTTCCCCTCTTCGCCCTTCTCGTTCTGGCTGCAGCTACTGTGCAGGCAGCTCCCGTTGTACAGGTTAAGGACATTTCTGAAGCCACTCTCAAAGGCATTGCCACTGAGCGCCAGAAAGCCAGCATTGATAACTACAACAAAGCTGTAGCACGCGCTGAGAAGAACCGGGAAAAAGCCATGAAGGAAGTGCAGAAGATTACCCGCGACAACGATATCGGCATGAAGAAGACCATTCAGCACCGCCAGCTGAACACCATGCTGCCCCCCTGCGAACGCACCCCTGAGACCCCGCGCGAACCCCGCGACCTCATCATTCGCTACTAATCCCTGAAAACATTTTATGCACTGGCAGGAAACGAGACCGTTTCCTGCCTTTTTTTTGCGCTTCTACGTCTGCTTTATGCTTGAAAAATATAGGTTTTGTGAGATAATGAGTCTGGATTACTCATCTTATGGCTGACGAAGAAGAGGATTTTTACAAAGAGCCGACCAGTAAGGAATGGGCCGGGTTCTGGACGCTTGTAGCCGTGCAGGCACAGAACGCCTTTAACGAAAAAGCAGTACAATTCCTGCTCATTCCGCTGGGCGTCTGGCTCTGGGGTGCAGATGGCAGCACACTGGAATACATTCTGGGTGCCATTTTCGTGTTGCCGTACATTCTTTTTTCCCCGCTTGTCGGCTGGCTTTCAGATTGTTTCTGCAAGACACGCATCATTCAGGTGATGAGTGTCATCCAGATTCTGGTCATGAGCAGCATGTTATTCTGCTTCTACCAGCATGATATGTATGCTGCCATTCTCTGGTTTGCCATCTTTGCCACACAAGCGACCATCCTCTCCCCGGCCAAGAAAGGAATCGTGAAAGATCTGCTGGGGTCAAAATACATCGGGTTCGGCTCCGGCATTATTGAAATGAGCCTGGTATTTGTACTACTGGCAGCTCAGATTGGTGTATTCTTCTGGTTCTCCTACCTGCTTTCAGCCTACGAAGCGCAGAATTCCCCCACATACAACGCTGAACAACTTGCCGGATGGGACTCCGTGATTCTCCCCACCTGGGTCTTCATCGGGCTTGCATGCGTGGTTTGCGCAGCCTCTTTCCTGGTGCCATGCTACCCGGCAAAAAAAGCACGCCCTTTCAGATGGAGTCTGTTATACGAGCATTTCGGCCAGGTCAAATACCTGTGGCAGGACCGTCTGCTGCGGCTCAGCGAGCTGGGCATCGCGTATTTCTGGTGTCTGGCCGGTTCTCTGTTCCTGATTCTCATTCAGATTGCCAAGGGCATGCAAGCCGCAGACCCCAGTGTAGACTTCTCCCTCCAATGCGGTATCCTGATGGCCTGGATGACAGGTGGTGTTGTTCTGGGTGGAGCCGTTGCCTCCCAACTCTGCAAAGGTAAAAACGAACTCGGACTCATTCCCTTTGGCGCCATCGGCATTACCCTCTGCACACTCCTTCTTACCATCTTTGAGGTCAACACCTACACCAGCAACACCTTGCTTGCCCTGACCGGTGCATTCGGTGCGGCCTACCTGGTCCCCCTGAATGCTTTCCTGCAGGACAACTGCGACCCCAACAACCGAGGTAACATCATTGCGGCCGGTAACCTGATAGACAACCTGATGGGCCTGGTAGCCGTGGCTCTCATGTGGGTAATGTATGAAATCTTCGGAGCCAGCCCGCAGCAGCAGTTCTTCGTACTCTTCCTGCTGAGCTTCTTCATCCTCATCTGCTCCCTGCGTCTGATTCCCCAGGAGTTCATTCGCATGATTGGTATCTGGTGTCTGCAGCTGGTATACCGACCGAGAGCCATCAACCTGGAGCGTCTGCCCATGCGAGGTGGAGCCCTGCTGGTGGTAAACCATGTCACCTATGCGGATGCCCTGTTCCTGACCATGGTCTGTCCCCGTCCTGTGCGCTTCATTGTAGCAGAGGAGTTCATGGCCATGCGACTGCTGGGCTGGGTTCTGGAAATCTTCAACTCTCTGCCCATTTCATCCCGGAACCCACGCGAAGCCATCATCAAAGCTGCACGAGCCATTGAGAATGGCGATGTTATCTGCATTTTCCCCGAAGGGCAGCTGACGCGCAGCGGGTGCCTTACCCCGATTCGCCGTGGCATGGAAATGATAGCCCGCCGAGCAAAGGCCCCCATCATTCCGGTTTACATGGATGGGCTCTGGGGCAGCATCTTCTCCTTCTCCCGGAATCGCTTCTTCACCAAGCTGCCCAAAACGCTCAATTACAATTTCACTGTGGCCTTTGGAGCACCGCTTAACCCGGACACATTCAACAGCCGCGCTGTTCTGCGCTCGTTCCGTGAGCTTTCCGCCACCTGTCTGGAAACAGCAAATGATATCAGCCGTGAAGGTCTTATCCGCATGTTGGAAGAGCGAGGCAACAAGTCTCTGGTGTTCTACCCGGGCGGAGCTCTCACAGCCATTCAGATAGCGGCAGCCCTCATCAGCCGCCAGGCAGATGAACAATTCCCTCCGCTTGCCCGCAAATGGCTGCAGCTGCTTATCGACGGCACGGAAGACCTGCTGGCACTGCACCGATTCTGGCTGAATGTGTGCCAGGTGCGCCGAGTCAATGCTCTCAAGGAGGGGCGACACCACCTGCTTACCACAGTAGGCCATGGAGAACCGCAGGAACTGGTGCTGGCAGTGCTCTGGCCGCTGATTACACGCACACCGGTGCACCTTATCGAAACCCCGCAGGAAACGCTGGATACCACAATATCCCAGATTGTAGGTGGCGCCCACATGCGCCGCATTCTGCTCACGACGATTCCCCCGCGTCAAATTCCCTTCTACGACTTCAGCGGAGGCCCGGCCATCTCTACTCCTAACATGCGCTGGCGCCCCTGCCTGTGCACGCCTATGGGCAATGTCATTTCCATGAGCATGTGTCACAGCGTATTCAAGATGAGTGATGGCACCATTCAGCTGGGCGTACGGCCTCGCACACGAGGTCTGTTGCTGCCAGGCTACCGTGTGAACGCAGCCGAAGAAGGCTCAAACGCCATTATCAGCGCTCCCTCGCTGCGTACGGAATACACTCTGCCCTCGCACATCTATCTGGATGAAAGCGGCTTCCTGGCCGAACTCTCCTGATACAGGAGCAAATTGATTTTCCGGCTGCTTTCTGACAAAGCAGCCGGATTTTTTAAACCAGCTCCCGGCCAAATACGCCGGACGAACGCCCGCTGGATTCCAGAATCTGCAAACGAGCAGCGGGCAACACCGTGCGCGGCAACGGAGCATACTTCATGCGATCCCTAAAATAGTCAACCGCACTCTGAGAAATGGCAAAAATGCGGGAAAAGCCCATTTCCCGGGCTTTATCCTCAACAAACCGGCACATGGCCTTGCCATAACCACGCCCTTCATAATTTTTCTTAATAAACAGGCAGCCCAGCTCCGCGCAGGACTCCTGCGGATAGGGATAAAGCGCCACGCACCCCACGATTGTGTCATCCAACGTGTAGACGTAATAGCTCTGGAGGTGCTCGCAGATACTTTCATAATCCCGGTGCACGAGCTTGGAATCCGCAATACTACGGGCAATCATCGAAAGCAGCTCCGGAATATCCTCCTCTCTCAACGGGCGTATTTCACGATACGAGTCCGTATGCACCATGGTTCCCACACCTTCTTCAGAGAAGAGTTCATCAAGAAGCACACCGCGACGGCGGCCATCCAGCAGATGCACGCGGGGAATGCCCAGCCGACAAGCTTCAGCCGCCTGCTGCAGGAGCTCCGGATGCGTACAGGCCTCCAGCTGTTGCTCTACCTCGCGTTCCGGCACTGAGAATATAGGCTGTCCTTCCCGTGTCGGCACTTCATTCTCCAGCAGGCATATATATTTTGCAGCCCCCAGTTCCTGCGCCAGACGCACACAGACCGCAGCAAAATGACCAACACAGCCTGAAGCCACAATCGCCACCTGTCGACGCTCCACAATCTCTCGCACACGAGCCACTGCAGACGCGCCTTCCACCAGAGGCAGCTCTGCCAGGGCTGCGTGCATCTCGCACTCTCCGGCACGGTGAGCCAGCCCCGTGGCATCAGCCCCTTCTGCAACCAGCACCAGGCGAACACCCACCTCATGCAGAGCATCCGCATCCAGCAAGGCATCGACCAGTTCTTCTGCATGCAACAGGCCGGCTGTTACATGCACCACAAACAAGCGGCCACAGAAATAAGGCACATACTCCAGCGCAGAACGGACATTCATAACAGTTCTAACTACAGTGCCGGGGTATGTGCCTTAGTGTAATCTTAATCAGGATTTATCCTTTTCCGCGCCACCAAAGAACTGGGGCACGTAACCGGAATCCACAGAGCCCACCGTCATGCCTTCTTCATCATCAGCCAGAGGCATATCGCCGGTATCCTTCACGATATATGCTTCCTTATTAACAGAAGGCTTAAGCTTGAAACTCACCTTCTTTTTGGGAAGGGTTATCTTCTTCTCGCTGAGCGGCACTGCCTGCTCAAGAGCGCCACTGATGGATTCCCCGTACATCTCAGGCTCGGCATCCGTGGGGATACCAGGCTCCGTAAGGGAGGGTTCGTCATCCAGCGTGGGCAGCGGTGCAGGCTCCAGCCCCGCAGCGCGCTGACGCTCGTGAATCATCTGCAACTGCTCACGCAGAGCAGAAAGCAGGTCTCCATTACCCAGAATGTCGGTCACGTCGGAATCCTCCTCTTCTGCACTACTGGTGGGAAGGCTTGCCAGGAAATCCTCAAAGGCAGACAGGTTCGTGGTGCTGCGGAACATACCATTGAGAATCTCGTAATCGATATTCTGCATCAGGCTCTCGAAAATGCTGTATGCCTCGCGCTTGTATTCTACGAGCGGATCACGCTGGCCCTGGGCACGCAGACGCACGCCTTCGCGCAAAGCATCCATATCGGTGAGGTGCTTCTGCCAGAGTTTATCGATTGCCTGAAGCATGATGGAACGTTCCATCTGATCGATACGGTCCGGGCGTTCGCCCGCAACCTTCTTTTCGTACATCTCCTTAACACGGGCCACGATGTGCTCTGCCACGTCTTCAGGAGTCTTACCCTGCAGGTCAGATTCCTTCTCGCTCCAGCCCATCGGGAAGGTGGAGTTAATCCACTGCAGCAGGTCAGTATAGCGGTAGGAGCCGGTATCATCTTCATTAAGATACAGTTCGCACTTGTTATGAGTACCGTTTACCAGACACTCGTACAACATCTCGCGGGGATCCTCGCACAGCAGAGCATCATTGCGCATGGAGTACACAATCATACGCTGCTGGTTCATGACGTCATCATAATCCAGCACATGCTTACGCCACATGTAGTTGCGCTGTTCAACGCGCTTCTGAGCACCTTCGATAATGCGGTTCATCAGGGTATTTTCCACGGCCTCACCTTCCTGCATACCGAAGCGGTCCATCATCTTGGTCATGCGCTCGCTGCCGCCGAAATTGCGCATCAGGTCGTCCTCGAAAGAGAGGAAGAACTGAGAACCACCAGGGTCACCCTGGCGAGAGCAACGACCACGCAGCTGACGGTCAATACGACGGGATTCATATCGCTCCGTGCCCAGCACGAAAAGACCACCAAGCTCAGCCACACCCTCACCCAGTTTGATATCGGTACCACGACCAGCCATGTTCGTGGACACAGTCACGGCACCACGCTGACCTGCCCGTGCCACAATCTCAGCTTCACGCTGGTGGTTCTTGGCATTCAGAACCTCGTGCGGCACCTTGGCAAAGCTCAGCATGCGGGAAAGCGTTTCAGAAGCTTCCACACTGGCAGTACCAACCAGAACAGGCTGACCTTTCTTGTGAAGCTCCACAATCTTGCCAACCACGGCGTTGAACTTCTCACGGCGACTGCGGAAAATAAGGTCATTCTGGTCTTCTCGAATGCAGGGACGGTTAGTCGGAATAGGCAGCACATCCAATTTGTAGATATCATGGAACTCAGCCGCTTCTGTCTCAGCCGTACCGGTCATACCAGCCAGGCGGCTGTACAAGCGGAAGTAGTTCTGAATGGTGATGGTGGCGTATGTCATGTTCTCCGCCTCGACCTCCACACCTTCCTTGGCTTCCACGGCCTGGTGCAAGCCCTCACTCCAGCGGCGCCCCGGCATCTCGCGGCCCGTGTTCTGGTCGATGATGACAATCTTGTTGTCCTTCACCACGTATTCCACGTCCTTTTCGTAGATGGTGTAGGCCTTGAGCAGCTGACTGGTAGTATGCAGACGCACACCTGTTTCGTCCAGACGCTTCATGAGGGCTGTCTTGCGGGCTTCCTTTTCGCGTTCGCTCAGCTTCTCATCTTCATCAATGTTCACGAACTCTGTGCCGATATCCGGCAGCACGAAATTCTCCGGATGCCCGGGGCTGATAACTTCGCGTCCCATTTCCATGAGGTCAGCATCGTGCGTTTTCTCATCGATGGTGTAGTAAAGTTCTTCCTTGAGCTTAAAGAGCTCAATCTTACGCGGATCCTGGTAGAGGAACAGCTCATACTTCTCCACCATGCGGCGGAAATCCGGGTCCTGCTGGGAACGCATGAAAGCACGATTGCGCGGCTGACCAAGCTTCACCTTGAACAGGCAGCGGCCGGCGCGGTCAGTATCGCCCTCCTTGGCATACTTAACAGCCTGCTCCATCAGTTCATTACACAAAGCAACCTGCTTACGCACCACATTCTCGATAAGCGGTTTGAGCGTATCATACTGCTGCTCATGCTCAATCACAGCGGGGCCGGAAATAATGAGCGGCGTACGGGCTTCGTCGATAAGGATGGAGTCTACTTCGTCAATAATGGCGAAATAATGACCGCGCTGCACCTGCGCTTCCTTGCTGGAAGCCATGCCGTTATCACGCAAATAGTCGAAACCGAATTCCGCATTTGTACCGTAGGTGATATCCTGCGCATACTGACGGCGACGCAGATCGCTGGGCATCATGCTCTGAATGCATCCAATGGTAAGCCCCAGGAACGAGAACAGAGCACCCATCCACATGGAGTCACGGCGGGCCAGGTAATCATTCACCGTCACCACATGCACACCCATGCCGGTAAGAGCATTCAGATACACAGGCAGGGTTGCCACCAGGGTCTTACCCTCACCCGTAGCCATTTCAGCAATGAATCCACGATGCAGCGCTATACCACCAATTAACTGCACATCAAAGTGCACCATATCCCACTTGATGGGAGTACCACAGACATCGACCATCTGGCCGCAAAGCAGACGAGCACCACATTTCACTGCAGCAAACGCTTCAGGCAAAATAGTTTCCAGATACTTGGCACGCAGTTTGGCAAACTTGGGTTCAATTTCAGAAAAAGCTTTCTTACCTGCTTCGATGGATTCTACAGAAGCCTCCACTTTGGGCAGTTTCGGAAATTCCGGAGCAAGGGATTCAAAACGAGCATTAAGCTGCGCAGCATACTGCTCTAATTGCTCCGCAGAGGCGGCCAGAATGACGCCACGGGTAGGCAAATCCATGGGAGTAAAGCGGTGCAGGTGTGTCTGCCACTCGCGAGTCTTACCCACCAGGAAATCGCGGTCCTTGCCTTCCCAGGATTTTTCCAACTCCAGGATGCGGCGTACCACCGGCTTTAACTTGCGCACTTCGCGCTGGTTCTTAGAGCCTACGATTTTATTCAGAATCCACTTAATCATATCAGAAAACTTTCAGAGATATCAGATGACAGTCCACCACGCCCGCGCACGCGGCGTGTGGTTCGACATTCTAGCACAGGGCTAAGTCTTTGGCAAGCCTACGTCAACCCGCAAGGCAAATATGACTCAATCTTTAGGAGAAAGAGTAATCTGCTCTCTTCTGTAGGAAGACCAGATGTAGCGAGTGAACAGTACCTTGATGGATGCAGTGAGCGGCACGGCAAGCAAGGCACCCACCACGCCTCCGATGACGAAGCTCCAGAAGAGCACGGAGAACATGATAGTAAGGTCGTGCATCTTCACGCGGCTGCCCAGGATGCGAGGCTGAAGCACCCAGCCATCGAACTGGCTCACACAGGCAAAAATGGCACTTACAATGACCACATGGCTCACATCATGCCAGGTGAACCAGGCAATAAGCACCGCGGGAATCCAGGTTCCAATCATACCCAGGTAGGGAATCACACCCAGCAGAGCCGCAGCGGCGGCAATCGTGACCGCATACGGCAAGCCCATAATCTTCAGCGCAATAGCAAGAATCACACCATCAATCACGCTCACCAGCATCTGACCGCGCACAAAGGAAATGATGTAATCATTGATTTCCTGCAGGGTTCCCACCACTTCCTCACGGAAGGCGGAGCGGCGGATAGGCAGCACCGTGTGCCAGTTTTTCGCAATACTGGCACTTTCCAGCAGGAAATAGAACAGGAATACCGGCACCATGATGGCACCGATGAGCACCATCGACAAGCCGGAAAGCGCCCGGGTGCCCGCCGTGAGCCAGGCGAGGCCCTTTTCGGTGAGATAAGATGAATTAAAGCTCAGAATAGCGGTCAGCTTACCCTCATAAGTTGTTTCCTGGGAAAGATTCTCATAATCCTCCAACGGCAACTCGGATGCACGGGCATCCTTGAGCATCTTACCGTACAGCATATCAATCCCCCTCTGCAGCAGGCGATTTTCGGCCAGTTGAGCCTTGCCGCCCTCCACGGCGCTCACCAGAATCTGCTCGCGTTTGGAAATCAACTCACCGGTCTGATTCACCAGCGGAGGCACAATGGTAAGTCCCAGCCCCACCAGCAACACCCCCGCAGCGGCCATAACCGCAACCACTGCCCACACTCGCTTTTTGATGCGTTTCTGTACAAGCGCCACACAGGGGGAAAGTATATAAGCAAAGAAACCGGCAATCACCACAGGCAGAAGCACCGGCTCCAACGACACAAACAGCGCACCAAGCCCAAAAAGCAGACCACAGACCAGTATCACCACCACAGCCAGGGCAATCCCGGTAAGTGCAGCCCAACAAATTTGCCGTTGAAAAATTGTAGGTACGTCCCTATCCTGAAGCTTCATGCCGGAATAATACCCTCATTCCGCCTTACCGTCAACGCCAAAAGCGCGCACCATCCGCACAATCTGCCAGAGAGACAGCGCAACCACCGCAGCGGAAACGCCTGTCCAGCAGGCATCGCGCACCCCGCCGAAGCAGAGAAAAGCCACCGCCTCCAGCAGCAGCATGAGCCAGATGGCCAGAGGTGCACTTTTCCCAGCCTGCCGCCAATACACCAGACGGAATATCCCCAGGAACAAAGCAGGCAGCATCAGAAGCATGCACTGGCTTACACCCGCATTCCACCACACCCGTTCCCTCGCACAATAATCCGTTGATAGAAAGAAACTTTCATCATACGCCAGCCCATGTACCGGCTTTATCTCCGCCCCTCTCTGCACACCACGCACCACCACAACCGAACCATTTGCAGCCATACTGCCGTGCATCCGGCGTGCTGTCTCACCCTCGAACTCCAGATTCAGGTAATACTTCTCCTCCCAGCGCCCATCCTGCACCACGCGGCAATGAGGCACCCAGGCCCCGGGCAGATTCAGATACTCCCAGGGAAGCGCTTGTCTTCCCATATACCTCGACATCCGTTCACCCTCCATATGAACAGAGAACGCACCCAGCCGGATATGGCGGGCATAGCAGCAGCGCTCCCGCAAAGGCAGCCCCATGAAGAAGCGTTCCTTCGTGTAACCATCGTTCTCCAACTCCAGCCGCAGAGCCTGGCAACGCACACCGATATCCGGCAGTTCCAGCCACTCATCAGTATACGCCGGAGCAGTCAGCTGCACCCGGCGGCCTTCATTGGCAGGGTCCACGACATCCGGACTAATCTTCAGATACGGTTCCTCATGCAGCACACCATACAAATTCCTGAGATTCCAGGCATGAAGATACGGCAGCCCCAGCACCGGCACCAGAAGCAGCACCGCCAGCACCACCCGCAGCGTGACGTACAAATACTTCATTCACCCAGCAAGTGAGCCGCCAGCTCTGCCATCGTTTCGCAAACCGGTGCAGGCCAGGCCCGCAGAGCAGCCGGGTCAGCGGCATACCCCCAACCCACCAGCACCAGCCCGGTGCCGGCATTTTCCGCGCAGCGGGCATCAAAGAGAGAATCGCCCACCAGAGTTATCTCCGAAGGAGCAATCCCCCACTTCTCCGCAATATGGTGCATGGAAGCCGGATTCGGCTTGCGGGGGAATGCCGGGGTATACCCCAGCACCACATCAAAAGGCACCGTGGGGAAGATATGCCGCACCATGGGTTCCGTCACCTCATGAGGCTTATTGGAAAGCACCGACAGCTTTGCCCCAGTCGCTGCCAGTTTTTCCAATAGAACAATAATACCCTCGTATGCGCGGGTGTATTCATCTCCGCACCAACAATGCGGATATTCTCTGCGAAAAGCAGCATGCACACGTTCCAATTCTTCCGGTGGAGCATCCGCAGAATCAGGATACCCGATGGCCTGAGCACAGAGATTCGCTGCGCCGCGACCTATCATATTGCGCACCTTTTCCGGCGCATGGGTCGGATACCCGCAGACAGATAAAGCACGGTTGATTCCCGCCGCTATTCCCGGCAGAGAATCAACCAAAGTGCCATCCAGGTCAAAAACCAGATATTTTTTCATTAGCGGGCAAATCCGCGCTGGGAAGCACGCAGGAAATCCACAAGATAAGCAATATGCGAGTTGCTGCCATACTTTTCATCTCCCAGCACCTCGGCCAGCTTATCTTCCAGTTTATCCTTGTTATCCTTATGCAGGAAGAGTTTACGATAGGCAAAGCGAATAGCACGGATATCCTCATCCGAGAAACCACGGCGGGAAAGCCCCACCTGGTTAACAGCGCGAAGGCCGGCCGGAGAACCTTCGGCAATCATGTAAGGAGCAATGTCCTGCACAACCTTGGCCATGCCACCCACCATGGCATGGTCACCAATGCGCACAAACTGGTGCAGTGCAGCGCAACCGGAAACAATCACCCAGTTACCGATTTCGCAATGACCTGCAGCTGCCGCATAACCCGAGAAGATATTGTGATTGCCCACATGGCATTCATGGCCACAGTGGGAATGAATCAGGAAATTATTGTACGAACCGATAACAGTCCGCAAGTCGGGTGCTGTAGAGCGGTTGATATTGCAATACTCCCGAAAAACATTGTAATCACCAATCTCCAGTGTAGTCAGCTCACCAGCGTACTTGAGATCCTGAGTCTTAGTACCAATGGTAGCGAAAGGATAAAATTCATTTCCCTTGCCAATTCTGGACGGCCCGCCAATCACCACATGGCTATGCAACACGCAGCCCTCGCCCAGCTGCACATGCGGACCAACCACACAATACGGCCCAATCTTGACGTCATCGGCAAGTTCGCAAGTCGGGTCAACAATAGCTGTCGGATGAATATCTGCCATATCTCGTATACTAGCACTCCGTCCCCCATTTCTTCAAGCACAAAATGCCTTTTCCAACAAAATATACAGGGAACACGCTTGCCGCCACCGCCCAGGTGTGCTACAATACCGCCAGTTAATCATGGCTGAACGCATCCCCGTACGCAACCCGAACGAAATCTGCAAGCTCCGCAAGGCT
The DNA here is from genome assembly GCA_002358905.1 of Akkermansiaceae bacterium UBA3385. GTDB lineage: Bacteria > Verrucomicrobiota > Verrucomicrobiia > Verrucomicrobiales > Akkermansiaceae > Akkermansia. The sequence continues at coordinate 78,050 of DEPT01000068.1, read as the reverse complement.
GGTGAGGTATCAGCCCGCATCCTCATGGAGCTACAAACCATCATCCGCCCCGGCATTACCACCAAGGAGATAGATGATTATGCCAAAGAACTTTTCCGCAGGGAAAAATGCGGCAATGCTTTCTTTGGTTATGGCGGTTACCCCGGGCAACTCTGCATTTCCGTAAATGAGGAAATCGTGCATGGCATTGGAGGCCCCCGGGTTCTGAGGGATGGCGACATCGTAAGTCTGGATGCCGGAGCTATTGTCGATGGATGGTACGGAGACAATGCCCTTACCGTAGGCGTGGGCAATAACGTAAGCGAAAGCGCCCGCAAGCTGATGGCGGTGACAGAAGAAGCACTTTTCCGTGGTATCGAACAGGCTAAGCAAGGCAACTCTCTCATGGATGTGTGCGGTGCCATTGAAGACTACGTGCGTCCGTTTGGATTCGGCATTGTGCGCGACTACGTGGGCCACGGTGTTGGCCGCCACCTGCACGAAGAGCCCCAGATTCCGAACTACCGCCCGAATTACCCCCTTCCCCGTCTGAAGCGCGGGATGATTCTGGCAATCGAGCCCATGATTACCTTAGGTTCGTACAGAGTGCGAGTGCTGGAAGACGATTGGACTGCGGTGACGACAGATGGTTCCTGGGCCGCTCATTTTGAGCACACCGTAGCGGTTGGTTCGCGAGGCGGTGAGATTCTGACAGAACGCCCCCGCATTGCACTGCCGGAACAACTCGGTATCACTCTGTAACATTTTCATGAGAAATCGCCTGTTTCTACTTGTATTAGTGGCAATCCTCCTGCTCATACAAGGATTGCTTCGCTCCGCAGCACAGGCGACACCATTAAGCGGAGGAACCACGCTGGCCGGTTTTTCTTTCTGGGAATTGCGTGGTGCCCTCCCTCTCGGCATCTACGCGGCGGGGCTGTTTTTCACATCCACCTCCGCAGCAGCACTGAGCATACACGCCATACTCCGAATCAGGCAACATAGAAGCAGACTCACCAGAAACACAAACATTCTGGCGACCGCCTTACTTTGGTGCGGACTCCCCACCATTTGCTGCTGCTACCATTCCCTCACCTACATCTTTGCCTGGTCCGGATGCTATGACCCAACCAGCTGGCAGACCTTCCAGCATCTGGAATGGAGTTTATACGGCAGCCCGCTACTCGTGGCACTAGGGCTGCTTGTCTGCAGGCTCGGACAAGCCGGTGCGTGGGCAGCCTTTCTCTTTTCATCCGTCCACCTGCTCATTCTTGGTCAGATAGGCTATGGAACACCCCTTATCCTCTTTCCTTCCGCAATCATGAGCGCGTCAGGGTTCCTCATGGGTATGGGAAAAGGTAAATTCTGGGCTGCAATTCCCTTGCTTACAGCCATCTGCATGAATGGAGCTTTAGCATGGCTTCATGCCTCACCAGCGGCAACACTTCCCATTGCCGGCAGCATATACGGAATCGCGCTACTTATACTCACCGTGCCGCTCTGCTTGAAAATCCGCACTCAACAGGGTTGATATCGACACAGAAAGCATACAGAGCCCACTCTCGGAACCGTGAAGCAACCACTTCCGTTAAGCATTGACACTACCAGCTATAACTGGTAGTGTCTTATCGTGGTCTCACGCAGTATAGTGAGGTCATTCATAACTTTCATTCTCCTTGCGGCTCTTGCCTCCGCCTTTTCCTTGTCCAGTTGCAACACCGACCTCCGCGCGTTGGCTGAAAATCTCGGTGCAACCTTAAACGCACAGCTGAATGTTCCGGCAGCAACAGCCGCAGCCCCTTCTTCCGTTGCAGGCAAAAAAATCATCATGGATTCCAAAGCCGCTCAGCATAGCTCTGGCGACTATGGAGTTGGCGATACCGTCAAGTGGGGGCCGTACACGCCCTGCAACGGAGGCATAGAAACAACTCCCACTTTTACACATGGCAATACAGTAACCACCGATCCCAACACCGATATGTATGTCACGTGGACTTACACAAAGATAAGCGCCACCACGGCTAAGCTCACCAAATCGCAACATGAATTATTTGAATCATATACCCTGACCTTTGATTCTGCCACAACCGGCACAGCAGAGGGCGGCACAGCTGACGAGTGCTCCGGCTTCGACAACTTCAAGAACATACGGTTCACTATCAAATAAATCCTCATTCAATACACGCGACGGCGAGAACTGAATACACATCAGATTCTCGCCGTTTTTGCAATAGTTATCCTAAAAAAGCACTATCAAAGCGGAATGAATGATTGCATTCTGCCCCAAAATATGTTAAATGTGCAGGGTACGTAGTTACTTTTTCATCATCTCTGCATACTATGGCCACACCGAAACTGAAAACCGCCAGCGCACCGGCCGCTCCCGCGCGTCTGCTGCGACCCTCCGGAGCCGCACCCGCCAAGCAAATTAAGCTTAAGAGTGCCACCGGCAAGACAATCGAGCCCAAGAAAGCTCCCGTTCCTAAACCTGCCGAGACAAAAGCAGCCCCCGAGACTGTAGAGGAGGCACCCCTCGCAGCAGCTCCTGTAACGACTCAGGATTCCACACCGGCCCCAGTGGAAGAAACGCCCGTTGTATCCACCGAACTGCCCCCAGAAGAGGCAGAAGCCGCACGTCTGGCCCAGGAGGAGTACGAACGCCAGCTGGAAGAATATAATCGCCAGATGGAAGAGTACAACCGCCAGATGGCCGCCCTTCAGGCAGCTGAAACAGCTTCTGAACCCGAAACTGCAGAGGAAGAAGCCTCGGAAGATACGGAAGAAGAATCCGAGGTGGAACCGGAAGCAGCAGAGGAGGAGGAGGAGGAGGAAGAAGTGGAAGAAATGTCTGCAGCGGAGCGCTCTGCCATGGTACGAGCCATGATTGCTGAAGAGCAAGGTACTCCCATCTGGAAAACCGTTCCTTTCATGGTTGGATGTGGTCTGCTAGTGGCTACCATCGGCGTCTGCACATACATGGTTGTACAGAAACAAGCCGAAGACGCCCGCATTCAGGCTCACATCGACTACACCAACTCCCTGCTCCGCCGCGCTCAGGAAATCAACATGAAGGGTGTTGAAAACCAGGCTGACGCAGCCAAGAAGAACGTAGACGTAAGCTGCTCCATGGCTGATGCCAAGGCGCTGATGGAGGTAGTTGTGGATCCCTTCGTACTTGGGGAAAACGGCAAACCGCGTTATGGAGCCCGCGCAGAAGGCGTGGCTCAGAATGCGTGTCTCCTCCTCGGTCTTGCCGCCGAAAAGGAGCCTGCTATCCGAGACATGATTTTCAGCACCATGGGTAAGAACTGCAACAAAATCAAGCCCACCCTTTTCCACTGGCTGCTTCAGCGCATCGCTATCTCCGATGCGCAGGAGGTCAACGCTAACCTGAAAAAGCTCTCCAAGGTTGTGTCTGAGAAGAAAACAGCCAAACCCTGGGCCAACAAGACGAAGATTCTTTCCCAGATTTGGGAATGCATTGGGCTTCGCGTAACAGCAGCGGACGTTCCTGAAATCATCGAGCTGCTCAAGAGCGATATTGCAGACGCAACACTGGCTCCGAACCTGTGCAACTGCTTAGACAACATTCTCATGATGATGGATGATGCCGATGCCAAAGCTCAGCTGGGTGACGAAATATTCACCACAATGCCTGAAAAACTGCGCAAGAATAACACCATGACTGCTACCCTTGCGCGCGCATGTTCCCCGAAAGCATTGGAGTATTATAAGGAAGTACTCTCCACCGCCAAGGGATGGAGAGGCTCTGCTCCCGTACTCCTTGGTTCCTGGGGCAATGACGATCTTCTTGACTATATTCTTGCGCAAAAAGAAACTTACAGCAATGACGCTGGCATTCTCACCTGCATCAATGATATTATCGGCACTATCCTGAAACAGGATCGTCCCCGGAGCATTGAAGCCGCAGATAAGCTCATTAACATGTGCTTCAAAAATCCCTACGGTGACACATCCGGATTAAAGGCCATCATTTTCAAGACCGACCCCGATTCCATCGAGTACATTGGAGATAACAGCCCGGAACTGCCCGCCCTGAAAGAACAGCAGAAGGAACTTGAGGCTCTCCGCAAGCAGAAGACACAGCTCATTCGCATTCTGGGAAGCCTGAGCGACCACGAATGGGTTGTGAACACGCTTAAGAAGTACACAGCCGATAAGGATGACGAGGTCTCCTACGAAGCTGAACGCGCTCTTGAAAAGACTCACGCCAACGCTGTAAACGCAGCCCAGATGCGTGATGCATACAAGAACCGCAGCAAAGACTAAAAAAATCTCCTCACGCAGGATATACTCTCTCCTGTGACTTATTACCAGACACCGCATGGCGCCCCCATGCGGTGTTTTTTATACTATTTTAACGCATCTTGCGATTTTGTACTTGCCAAAGATGATTTTCCATGTATAATTCCCCCGGCTTTAATCAGCGAGCTGTAGCGCAGGCTGGTAGCGCGCTTCGTTCGGGACGAAGAGGTCGCAGGTTCGAATCCTGTCAGCTCGATTTTTCTTTTCCGATGTTTAAATCGGTTTCCGCACAAGAATGCGGAGCGCGGTGAGGGTTGTTCCTCATTCAAGCGTGAATGGCGGCACTCAGGTCTAAATGTTGTCGCCGTGGTCTGCGAGTGCCATTTTCCACAATAAGCACACCAAAGGCTATCCCCTTTCAACCCACATATCTAATTTATGTCCGGTCACAACAAATGGTCCAAGATTAAGTTCACGAAGGCAGCAGCCGACGCGAAAAAAGGCAAGATATTTGCCCGTTTCTCCAAAGAAATCACCCTGGCAGCCAAGAGCGGCGGTGGCGATGTAGACACAAACCCGCGTCTTCGTACTGCCATTGAAGGCGCAAAGGCTGCATCCATGCCCAAGGACAACATTGACCGCGCTGTCAAGAAGGGCACAGGTGAACTTCAGGGTGAAGCCATTCAGGAGGTAACTTATGAGGGCTATGGCCCCGAAGGTACTGCTATCATTGTTGAGGTGGCCACAGACAACACGAACCGCTGCTCCTCTGAAATCCGCACCATTTTCTCTAAGAATGGTGGCAACATGGGCACCCCCGGCTCCGTATCCTACCAATTTGACCGCAAGGGCGAAATTCGCATCATTGATGCCACTCTGGATGAGGACACAGCCATGGAGCTTGCCATGGACTGCGGCGCAGATGAGTTCGAAGCCGGCGATGAGGAAGGCGAGTGGGTATTCACCTGCGGACCTACTGACCTGGGTTCCGTATCTGAAGCACTGGGAGCAGCCGGCAAAAATGTGACCGGCATGAAGCTCATCTCCGTGCCTCAGAATCCCACCATGATTTCCGATGTGGCCGTTGCCCGCAAGGTTATGAAGCTTTATGACCTTCTGGATGACTATGATGACACCATGAACGTGTTCGCCAACTTCGAAATCGATGAAGCTGTGCTTGAGCAGCTCTGATTTTGAATCCCTTCTATTATTAAAATCCGCATTAAAAAGGGCGGGCGGAGACGCAATCCCCGCCTGCCCCTTTAACTTGAACTACATGCTTATTCTGTGGTTATGAGCACTCCGGAAGAGGCCACACGCAACAAACGGCCGCAGCACCAGCAACGCCGACATTTCACCCGACGGCCGCGCACTCAACAGGGCGAAAACAAACAAGCTCTAGGTGAACGGCAAGCTGGCAATCAGCCTCGCCGGGAGTCTTTCAATCGGCACAAGCCCAAGACTAAGCAAAACAACCAGTCTGCACAGCACACACAGGGAAGAGCCTTTGTGCCTGTAGGTGAGCCGGAAAGCATTACCGGCGTTCTGGAAATAACAACTAAGGGCTTCGGTTTCATCCGCACAGCTGACAACGACTGGGCTCCTTCCGATGCGGCTATCTATGTTCCGGCCGATATCATCTCTGAACTTCGACTGCGCCCCTTTGTAGAGATTACAGGCATGGCACAGCGCTATGAGCGCGGACACCAGCTTATCTCTGTACAACAAGTGAATGGAATGGCTCCTGCGGAAGCCGCTGCCTGCCCCCATTTTGAGGATTTGAAAGCAGTAAATCCCACTCACAGGCTTTCATTTGAAACCTCTGCTTCCCGATTCACCACTCGCACGTTGGATTTAATGGCACCGGTGGCGCGTGGTCAGCGTGGGCTTATAGTTGCCCCCCCCCGCACAGGTAAAACCACCCTGCTCATGCATATAGCTGAAGGGGCTATGGAGAATTACGGGGATGACCTGCATCTGATGATACTGCTGGTGGACGAACGTCCGGAAGAGGTAACTGAGTTCAAACGCGCCCTGCCCGGCGCAGAGATTTTTGCCTCCAGCAATGATTGCAATGTGCGCGAGCACTGCCGCATTGCAGAAATGGCCATAGAACGCGCCAAACGCCTTGTGGAAGCAGGAAAACACGTACTTATACTGCTGGACTCCATCACCCGACTGGCCCGAGCCTACAATAACGCAGAACGCGGCAGCGGGCGCACAATGAGCGGCGGTATAGATGCCCGTGCGCTGGAAACACCCCGGCGTCTGTTTGCTGCAGCCCGTAACACCCGCGGCGCCGGCTCCCTCACCATCCTGGCCACGGCGCTGGTGGAAACCAACAGCCGCATGGATGAACTCATCTTCCAGGAATTCAAGGGAACCGGCAATATGGAACTGGTGCTCAACCGCCGCATCGCGGAAATGTACATCTACCCCGCTGTGGACATCCTGAAAAGCGGCACCCGCCGCGAGGAACTCATTCTCCCCGAACTCTGGCTGGAAAAGGTGCGCCTCATCCGCCGCGGCCTGGCCAACCACAAACCCACCGAGGCCATGGAGCGCCTGCTCTTCTTCCTGAAGAAGTGCCACACCAACGCCCAGCTCATGCAGGACCTCAAGTCCCAACGCTGAGTTCAAGGAAAAAGAAAAAGCCGCAGTTTCAACCGCGGCTCTTTTTCTGATGGAGGCATTGGACAAATGAACAAATTGTCGCGCTGACTCCGTAAATGAGCGCCAACAGTCCGCCGAACAGCGGAGTCATAACCGCCAAGATACCCATCATCATGTCGCCATCCTGGCACTTACTGCAGCAATCCGGACGCTCCATGGTCATATAGGTCACAAACACCATCCAGGCCAGGCAGGCAAGCGAGGTTATTACCAACTCTGCAGACAAGGCATCGTTCCACCGTTTAACAACCATCCAAGGCCAGACCAGAAAAAACAGAATGAGTGCCGGGATCAGCACCACCACCCCGAATACAATGCCAATCGCTTCAGCAGGCCATGATGCATCATACAGGTTATATGCATTCAGCATCAGATACGGAAAAATCAGGCCTACTGCAAACCTACGCATAAATTAATCGCCGCTCTTGAGCACATTGATGAAGGCCTCCTGCGGAATGCTCACCTTGCCGATGGCCTTCATGCGCTTCTTACCTTCCTTCTGCTTCTCGAGCAGCTTACGCTTACGGGTCACGTCACCGCCGTAGCACTTGGCCGTCACGTTCTTGCGCATGGGAGAAATGCTTTCGCGGGCGATAATCTTGCCACCGATACAGGCCTGAATAGCCACGGTAAAGAGCTGGCGGGGAATCACATCCTTGAGCTTGGTTGCAAGCTCGCGCCCCACGGATTCTGCGCGGTCGCGATGCACAATCATCGAGAAGGCATCCACCGGTTCGCCGGCAATCATCATGTCCATCTTCACGAGCTTGGCGGCCTGGTAGCCGTCATACTCATAGTCCATGGAGCCATAGCCGCGGGTAGCGCTCTTGAGCTTGTCATTGAAGTCCACCAGAATTTCAGCCATAGGGATGCGGCAGGTAAGCATCACTCGGGTATCGTCAATCGTTTCCGTGTGGGTCAGCTCACCGCGCTTTTCCATCACGATGCTCATGATAGCGCCGATGTATTCGCTGGGAATCATGATGAACACCTTGACGATAGGCTCACGGATTTCATCTATCTCCTGCGGTTCGGGAAGAATGCTGGGATTATCCACGTTGATTTCCTCTCCGTCCGTCTTACGCACCTCATAAATAACGGAAGGATAGGTGGAAATCACATCCATATTAAACTCGCGGCGCAGGCGCTCCTGGATAATCTCCATGTGCAGCAGGCCGAGGAAACCGCAGCGGAAACCGAAGCCAAGAGCCACGGAGCTTTCACCCATATAGGTGAAGGCAGCATCATTAATCTGCAGTTTGGCCATAGCGGCCTTCAGCGCCTCGTAGTCTGCCGAATCCACCGGGTAGATACCGGAGAACACCATGGGGCGAATTTCCTTAAAACCAGGGAGAGGCTCACTGCAGGGATCAGCAAGGTTGGTATAGGTATCACCAATCTTCACATCAGCCGCGCTCTTCATATTGGCAATGATATAGCCCACGTCGCCGGTGTGCAGCTCGTCCGTAGCCTGCATCTTGGGGGTGAAAATACCCACTTCCTTCACTTCGTAGGTTTCATCGGTTGCAAAAAGCTTTACCTTCATGCCGCGTGCAACACGACCACTCACCAGGCGCACATAGGACACCACGCCACGGTAAGCATCATACACGGAGTCGAACACCAGCGCGCGGAGGTGGTTATCATCCTCCATCACGGTGGGGGCAGGAACACGGTTCACAATAGCCTCCAGTACATCCTCGATGCCGATACCGGCCTTGGCAGAACAGAGAATAGCCTCTTCCTTGGGGATGCAGACGATTTCCTCCAGCTGGCGGTATACCTGCGGCAAATTAGTGCTGGGAAGGTCAATCTTGTTCACAACCGGCACAATTTCAAGATTCTGCTCCATAGCCAGATGCATATTAGCCAGAGTCTGAGCCTCCACACCCTGGGCGGCGTCCACGATAAGGACAGCACCATCGCAAGCTGCGAGAGAACGGCTCACCTCATAGGAGAAGTCCACATGGCCGGGAGTATCAAGCAGGTTAAGCTCATAGGTATTGCCATCCTTGGCCTTGTAGCGCATGGTGACGGGGTGGGACTTAATGGTAATCCCCTTTTCGCGCTCCAGGTCCATAGCGTCGAGCAGCTGGTCCTGCTTGTCTCGCTCGCCAATGGTATTAGTAAACTCCAGCAGACGATCTGAAAGGGTCGTCTTGCCGTGGTCAATGTGGGCAATAATGGAGAAATTGCGTTTGAATTTGATATCCGTTGCCATGCGCGCGCAAGGATACGCTACCGCAGCCCGGAAGTCAAGCGAATTCGCTTATTCCCAAAGGTAAGACTGCAAAGAATCCACTAGCTTACCATCGCTGTAAAGATTCACCTTCCAGGTCATCACATCACCACGCTTGGCACGATCCGCTCCGTAAAAATGAAATGTATCCTTGCGGGAGCCTGCGTCTTCGCGAGGTTCATTATATTCAATTGTACGAGAGAGGACATCCGCACCTGTCAATGCCTGGGTATACAGCATCTCTATGCGAACTGGCTTGGTAGGTTCTGCATCATACCAGCGAAGGAAGTAATAATCACCTATACGCAATTCCCTTTCTTTGTTAGAGTTAGCCCCATACATGATATATTGGGCATTAGCGCGCAGCGGTGCTTCCTGCCAGCGCTCGCTAGGCAAATCCGTTGTTTTAAGCGGGAGATCCGCCATCCCGATAATGTGGGTAGACTGATACTGGGAACAAGATGCCAGCAGCACTAAAGACAGAGCAGAGAGAGTATGGCGGATTCTCATGTCCCTATTCAATACTATTGAAAGGGATTTGTCAATTCATTTTCTTTAACGCGAGCTGTGTGATTTTTCTTGCAGAAGGCCAAATGACAAGCTATAAGATAATATATGGCCGTTCCTCAAAACACTATCGCTCTCATTTTCGACTTTGACCAGACTCTGAGTCCCCACAACATGCAGGAAGACACATTATTTCCAGAGTATGGGATTAATGCGGAACAATTCTGGAGGAAGTGTAACGAACGCAGTCGAGATGAAGGATGGGATGGAGAACTGAGTTATCTCAAAGAGATACTGGACACTTTAAGCCTGGATGGCGTAAGCAACGAACAACTGCGAAGGCTTGGCAAAAAACTCACTTACTATCAGGGAATTCCCGAATTCTTCCAGAAATTTGAAGAACGCGCGCTCAGCAAGGAGCATCGGTTTGCCAGTATCCGGGTAGAGTTCTATATCATCTCCAGCGGCATTAAGAGCATTCTGGACGGTTCTATCATCCGCCCTTATATGAGAGAAGTCTTTGGCTGCGAGTTCAGCGAACAGGATGGGCGCATCAGCTTCCCGAAACGGGTAATTTCTCACACCAGTAAAACACAATATCTGTTCCGCATCAATAAAGGCATGCTCAACTACATCGAGGATGTAAACGACCACATGGACAGCGACTTGAGACCTATCCCCTTTGAACACATGATTTACATTGGCGACGGGCCTACGGATGTACCCTGTTTTACCGTCATGCGCCAGCAAGGCGGCTTGAGCGTGGCTGTCTATAACCCGGATGATGCCTCACGCCGCAGCTTTCAGAAATGCTATGCCCTCAAATCCACCCAGCACCGTGTGGACTTCTTCGCCCCGGCTGATTTCCGCGAAGGCAGCCACCTGTGCAATATTCTGGAAGAGACGGTAAGAAACATGGCGGATTCCATTGTGCACTCACAACGAGTTTTCCCCACAGCGCAGCAACGCGCCCCCAAGCATTAAAAAAATCCCCTGGGTGAAACCACCCAGGGGATTTTGATTAAACTCTGATGAAAGCTTATGATTTAGCTTCATCGGCAGAGGGTGCCTCAGGAACACTCTTACCCAGGTAATCCGGAAGCTGCACACCCACACTTTGAGCCAGCTCATGTAAAGGCAGAGTACCTGTGACCAGGTTCTGCACAAAGCCGCCCACAGAGCCGCTCTTGCTGTCGCCACCGCCCATGACAACCACCTTATCGAAGGAGAGGTTGCGGATGGCGCTGGCCTGGGTTTCCACGATGGTGGGCAGCTGCTCGGTAACGAGCAGGCCGGAGGCGGCGCGGGCATCGCCGGCGGCGGCCACAATCTGGCGGAAACCGGTAGCCTTGGCTTCCAGCGCAGCCTGAATGGCGGCGGCGTTACCGCGGCCCACAAGCTCCAGGCCTTCACCCTCGGCCTTCTTCTTGAGGAGGAGGGCATCTGCCTCACCCTTGGCCAGCTTAGTGGCGGCAAGACCTTCAGCTTCCTTCTCAATCACCAGGGCATCTGCCTTACCCTGCTGCTCCTTCACCATGACGGAGGCCACGGCTTCTGCGGCGATTTCCTGCTTGCGCTTCAGGATTTCAGCCTTCACGATTTCGTTGGCTGTCTGGGTGGCGCGTTCGAGCTCGGCACGCTTCATTTCGGCCTCACGGTTGGCAATGTAGCCTGCGGCCTCGGCCTGGGCGGCCTGCTCTTTCTCGGCCACAAGGGCGATACGTGCTGCCTCAGCCTGGCGCACCTTCAGACGAGCATTTGAATCAGCCACTTTCATCTGAGCTTCGTTGTTACCTTCCACTGCAGCAGCATTAGCCATGGCTACCTGCACAGTCTGATCCCTCAATGCTTCAGCCTTGCCTATTTCACCTCGGCGGGTTTCCTCGGCCACCTTAATCATGGCATCGTTGATAGCGCGGGCAGCGGCTTCCTGACCAAGAGCGGCAATATAGCCGGAAGCATCGCGAATATCAGTGATATTGGCATTGATAAGATACAAACCAACCTTGTGCAGCTCCACATCGACACCACCGGTAATGCCCTTGATGAGTTTTTCTCGGTCGGCATTGATTTCCTCAATGGTGAGAGATGCGATGACCACACGCATCTGCCCCATGATAATTTCAGAAGCGAGGTCGCGGATATCCTGACGAGTGCGTCCCAGAAGCCGGCTGGCGGCATTCTGCATAATTTCCGGCTGAGTGCTGATACCCACTATGAAGGATGAGGGCACATCCACACGGATATTCTGGCTGGAAAGGGCACCTTTGAGCGGCACATCAATATTGATGGGATTCAAATCCATGAAAGCATAACTCTGCACAATAGGCATAATGAATGTAGCTCCACCATGAATGCACTTGGCAGAACGCCCAGCCCCCACGTTACCATAGACAATCAGGATTTTATCGGACGGGCACATCTTGTAGCGGCTGAAAAGCCACACAGCTGTGCCCAGCAGAAATGCCACCAGAATGATGATGGCTACTATATTATTTGTCCCCGCAGAAGCAGAGGCTACCAGGATTGCATTTTCAATCATAGTCGTTCTTATTTGGGTTGTTGTTTATTCAAGAAAGAGGCTTCACCGTCACCACCCCCACGCAGGAATCTGTAACCACAACGCGCGTACCGGCAGAAAGTGGTTCGCTACCCTGCTGCACGGCAGCAATGGTAATAAGTTGATTCGGATGTGCTATCTGTGCCTGCCCACCAGATTCGCCATTCGGCGGGATGGTCACATACACAGTACCAGTGAGACCAATCAGACTGGAGGGAGTAATGTTACCATCCGAACGCAAACCATATATCATGCGAATAAGCATGGCCACCAGCATAAACATGATGAGCCCAGCGGCTAAGCCAACACCACAGGACCACATGACCTCACCGACAAGCTGCTGGCAGATATATCCGCCCCAGCCGAATCCTAAAAAAAAGCCCAGCACGGCGCGGAAAGAGAACATGCCGACATCTGCCCCCTCCGCTCCTGCAATATCCGTATCTCCTCCATCAAAATCAGTGAAGAATGAAATAACAAATACGAGAGCAGCCAACAGCGTAGCGGCCCAGGCTATAGTGCAGAAAATGGCACGGGCAGAATCAAATCCAGGCATGAGTAGTTCCATGCGACCAGCTTACCATAGTTACCAGCCGTGGCAAGCAGAAAATGAGCCACAGGTACTTGTTAGATTGTTTTTAGATTATTTTTCGGAGCTTTTTCATTCTTTTAGGCTTGCAAATGCCGGGATTAGTGCTATTATCCACTCACCTTGTAGGTCGATTTGCCGCAGCCACGAAAAATCAACCACTAACACAAGATACTAAAATGAGCGAAATCAACGTTAACGACTTCAAGACGAACGAAAAAGACACCGGTTCCACCGGTTTCCAAGTTGCTGTGCTTACCAAGCGCATCGCCCACCTTACCCAGCACCTCATCGCCAACAAGCACGACCACGCTTCCCGTCGCGGTCTGCTGATGATGGTGGCTCGCCGTCGTAAGATGCTGGACTATGCTAAGCGCACAAACCCGGATCTGTACAAGGATCTCCTGGTGCGTCTTTCCCTCCGCCACTAATCAAGAAAGTAGCGAAGGTAAGCTTCGTCCGAAGCCTACACGCATTAAAACCGCCGCAGAGAATCATCTCTGCGGCGGTTTTGTTTTCAAAGTTTTATAGTTCAGCGGGTCGTATGCGCTCCTCATGAGCCTGAATTGCCAACGGTACATAATGCTTACGCAAATGCCAAGGAACAATCAGCCCCTGTTCCCGAGCTACGCAATAGAGGAACTTTGCAAGCGAAATGGCAACGAATGTTTGAAAGAATTTGATGATGGTACCAGCCGAAATATAAAATAATGCGGGTTGCCCTAAGTATGGTAAAATCAAAAAGAGTGATGGTAGATACAACGGAGTATCACGTAATGCTCGGCACACTCGCAGAACCAGACATGATACATATATGTATATTATGGTTATAATTCCCAATCCTACATAGCCAAGACGATGCACGGCCGTAATAGCACCATTATGCCACATCCCTGTTCTTGCTAACTGCTCGCGCAAATCATATCCGGAACCCTGACGCATTGATGCCGTCGTTTGTATTCTCAAATAATCCACAGAGATACCAAACCCATCTCCCCACACGTAATCATTTATGTAGCGTGTTCGCGAATCCAAAGCCCATGACCACATCTCCTTTCGCCACTCACTCGAGTGACTAGAACTACTCTCCACATTTGAAGAAACTTCTATTCCAGGCAAAATTGAAAGGCAACGCTGTATACCATATGGAAACTCTTTAACAAGACCTTCACTACTCAAATAGAGCACAGTCCCATATATCGCCAATAACACCAGCATCAAGCACCACAACTCCCGCTTTATATATGAAAGAGCAATGGTAATACATCCAGTTGATAGCAACACCTCACGCCATCCGGATAACAAAATAGCAACACATGAAAAAAAGGTCGCGCACAAATAACCAGGATTCAACAACACTCTTGACATAGGATATTGCCCATAGACAATATAAAGTCCATACATCCCCAATCCTGAAAACAAAGCAAAGCGACCTCCTGTTGCATGTTCCTGCAAAGTTTCTATGCCTGATTCAGCATATCCCATAAGAACCGAACCAATTACCAAAAGTAATGCAACTATACTAAGACGAACGGTCCATCGAAGCACTCGAACTATCTGCCCATACGAACAAGGAATGCAACTCACCGACAAATAATACAATACTGCAAAAAAACAAAAAACGTACTCTTTACCACCTACATAATCAGATTCATACCCAAATATAGCAAGAGAAACAGGATAGCGCACATATGAAATGGCCATATATACGCACATAACAAATACGATTAAATCCAACGTCAACAGACCTCTCCAACAAAATTTCACATACCCCATTCCCCACATGACAAACCAGTAGAACAGAACCAACAACCCTACCAGGAATTCAACAGGGAGTACTGAAATAACACCCGGCAGGGGCATGATTGTCATGACTGGCGGCACCAAGAATATCAGAACCCAGCATCTTTGACCTAACCACAGCAAGAAGCAACCACCCACCAACGCTATAATAATACCCAGGGCAACATCCTTACTTTCGGCGGCCTGGGCACCAATCACAATACACAACACAACAAGAATGAGACTCACCAGCACATTCTTGACAATTGCATTCGGCATATGTTCATGTGCATCCCTCCTCTTGAAGCAAAACCGGCAACCAAGAGGAGGGATAATAATTAGTTTTTACAAAGCGGAAGGAATCTCCTTACCAAGATCTGATGCTTTACGACCCTTACCATCGCCAGCAATCCGCTCAAGCAACACGTCGCGGTACCCCATACCACCAGGAATCATAGGCAGCACATGAACATCATATGGGACCATCACATCAAGGATATAGGCTTCCTTGGCTGCCAACATACGCTGAATAGCCGGAGCCAAATCCGCAGGATCAACCACACGTTCACACTTAATCCCAAAACCTTCGCAAAGGACAGGGAAGTTCGGGTAAAGAATTTCCGGTGTACGGTGTGTACGGTCATACTTATCCGCCGGATCAGCAAGGAAGGTCTGCGCACGATTTGAATCATACTTAAGGTCCTCCCACTGCACCACCATACCAAGGTGCTGGTTATCAAGGATAATGCACTTGATAGGCATCTTTTCGACATGAATAGTGCCCAGTTCCTGCACATTCATAAGGAAAGAGCCATCACCATCAATATTAACGACAGGCTTATCAGGATACGCCATGTGAGCCCCCATTGCAGCAGGCAATCCATATCCCATGGAGCCAAGGCCGCCGGACGTAGAAAGACGACGTGGCTGCTGGAACTTATAGAACTGAGCAGCAAACATCTGGTGCTGGCCTACGCCAGTACAAATAATAGCGTCCTCGTCTTTAAGCTGATTATACAGCTCCTCAATCACCTGCTGAGGTGCAATCTCCCGCTCTTTCTTTTCATAGCAAAGCGGGTACTGTTTCTTCCACTCCTCGATGATACCAAACCACTCCGGACGATTCTCCACAGAGTACTCACGAGGAGCAACGCCCATAGCCTCCAGTTTGGAGTTCAGATACGCGAGAGCTTGAGCCGCATCGGAGCGAATAGCATAATCCACTTTCTTATTCTTATTAAGCTCCGCAGCATCATAGTCAATGTGAATGATGCGAGCATGCTCACAGAATGTACGCACAGCACCTGTCACACGGTCGTCAAAGCGAGCACCAATAGCAATAACCACATCTGCCTCATTCACGGTATTGTTAGCATACACAGCACCGTGCATACCCAGCCAACGCACAGAAAGAGGATGATTCTCCGGCATAGCCCCAATTCCCATTAATGTTGTAGCAACAGGAATCTGAGTACGCTCAGCAAACTCCTTAAGAAGATCAGAGGCATTAGATATCACCACGCCGCCACCAGCATAAATGGCAGGACGCTTAGCAGACAAAATCAACGGTAAAACCTCATCCAAGGCTGCGGCATCCAACGCAATTTCAGGCTGATAGCCAGGGAGATCCAACGGCTCATCAAAATTCGGAACAAACTTACCTTCCTGAAAATTCTTGGGAATATCAATCACAACAGGGCCAGGGCGCCCGGTACGAGCAACATGGAACGCCTCGCGCACAATGCGAGGAATATCCTCCAGCTGGGTCACAAGATAACTGTGCTTGACAATAGGGGCAGTCATGCCGAACACGTCCGTTTCCTGGAAAGCAGACGTACCTATCAGTCCGCTACCTACCTGAGCGGTAATTGCCACCATCGGCACCGAATCAAGCATTGCATCCGCTATGGGTGTAATCATATTGGTCGCCCCCGGACCAGACGTTGACATGCACACACCAACCTTCCCCGTTACGCGCCCATATCCCTCTGCGGCAAAAGCACCACCCTGCTCATGACGCGGCAGAATAGTACGAATGGAAGGCTCATGACTCAAGGCCTGATGAATCGGCATACTGGCGCCACCCGGATAAGCGAATACAACATCCACACCCTCACGCACCAGACTCTGTACGAGGGCCTCGGCCCCGGTCATCATTACACCTTCGGACTTAGACTTACATGTGGATTCGTTATTCATGACTTTTTATACGTTACGTTGATTTAAGCGAACATCGATGCTCAATATTCGGATTCGGCGGTGATTCTATCATACCCAAAAGGCCAAGAAAAGCATATTTTTCTCTGCTGGCACACCTTTATAGCAAAACTCATCGTTTGGAATAAATTATTCTCACTTCGTTACCAGCATCCAGCAATAAAGCAATCTCATTAAGGTCTTTCTGGTCCATTCTAAAACATACAGAAGACTTCCCATTTGAACCTGCAGCCATAGACATACCGTTAGTAAAAACCAGAACTTTCTCAGCCGCTGGATAACCTGGCGATTTAGCAGGAACAATCATCCCTTCCAAATACCCTTCACGAGCACTCAGCAAAGTCTGCTCAACACCTTCTCCCCTCTTCGGCAAGCCCTCAATATTCAGCATAGGATATGCAGCAACCAGCTGTTGCCCATCCCATACAGAAACTTCTCTCTGGAGTGGTCGTATTTCCATCCGCAAACGCATCGGAACAATTACCAGCTTCTGCCCAATGCGCAAAGATGATGGTTCTACCATACCATTCAGCAACATAATAACATCTTGCGGACACTTCTGAGTTACCGCTATGCGTGCAATATTGTCACCTTTCCGCACCGTATACACGACAGCACCAGGATGCATGCGAGATAAATACCGCGGAACATTTACTCGGCCACAAATCTGACGAGCTTCGCGCCCCGCAATACCATCGTCCGTCACATAAGGCTGCAAAAGCAACACTGCTTCACCACCTTTATTTTCTTTCATCAAAAGGCGAGCCTGTTCAAGCTCCTCTGGCCGACGGGGCCAAAGTGAAAAATTATCCCCAGCAGAAGCAGGCACAACAAAACTAAATAAGGCCGCGGCGGCGAAAATCAAAAACGTTAATTTCATGAGACTGTTGAATCATTTCCATCATAAAACAGAGCAATGATACCTCCCAGGAATCATCCACTCCAACAATAACAGCACGAAAAGGATCGCCACTTGAAAGAGCCTCATTCAACACGCGTTCCTCCACATCTTTCACTGAATCGTGCACAATTTCCTCCTGTACATCAGATCTGAAAAAGCGGAATCCATACTCAAACAAAGCATTCAGCTGAGCTCCATGAGCTTCCATCCACTCAAAAAAACGTGCAGCGTCTGCACCAAACCCTTCGGTTTCTACACCTCTTAAATCAGCGGGCCGGAAAATACGAGGCCGATTAGCCTCCACGCATCCGCTTCTCACGCGACAGACACCCACTTCATCCATAGGTTCAGTAATCAAGCGGAAATTGAATCGAGTATCCCCAAAGGCATCTATACGACGATCAGGAACATATAGAACCCTGGTATGCTTCATGGCATACTCTACGGAACTCCGATTCATAAAGAAAGCAAAGGGCGGCCCCACCAGGTAGGAGGAACCGCCCGTTATCGAAAAAGCACCGGGCCAAATCAGGCCTTGTTTGCCTCAATGTAAGCGACCACGTCGGCCACAGACTTAAGCTTCTCGGCGTCCTCGTCGGGAACTTCCACGGAGAACTTATCCTCAAATGCCATCACGAGCTCTACAGTGTCGAGAGAGTCGGCACCAAGATCTTCGATGAACTTAGCATCAGAGGTCACTTTTTCGGGATCAACGCTGAGCTGTTCAGCGATGATTTGTCTTACCTGGGATTCGATGTTGTCGGACATAATATGTGACAGATTTTAGGTGCCACTATTCTAGCGTGTTCAACCCATTCTTGCAACAAAAAAAAATAAAGTATGCTCAAAAAAGCAGAAAAAGCGAATTAATACTCCCCTGTTGCCACCATAGCTATACCCTGTAGCGTAAGTCGGGGTACCGTAACGCATGTTCGTTCAAGAGCTACATTCAGCATATCTGCATCTCCACCAGTCAGAACGACATGAATTTTTTCACCTATTTCTTTCTCCACAGCATCAAGTATAGAAGAAATCATCCCCGGATACCCTACTCTGAGAGCAGTCGCCATAGCCTCCCTAGTATTCCCACCAATAACTGGGCCATCTTCTCCCGCTATCAACTCAGGCAGCTGTGCCGTCTTCGCATGTAAACAAGAGGCAACAGAAGAGAATCCGGGAGCTATTACCCCCCCCATAAAACATGGTCCATCTTCACCTTGTACAACAACATCAAAAGTTGTCGCAGTCCCTGCATCCACTGCCACCAGGGGCAACGGCGCACATTCCACAGCGGCCACTACATTCGCGACACGGTCCGCACCTAGGGTTGCGACTCCGGAATATGACTTAAAGTCCACGCTCTTCACCAGAGCCGCACTTAGATAAACGATAGAATATCCGCTCAAGGCTTCTGCTATAACCGCTTTTGCCAAAGGCACAACTGAACAGAGACAAACAGAATTAAAATTCCAGCCACGAAGCACATGAAGCACAGAATCACACGAAATATCTCGTGTTGGCAGAATACGCACCTCACCCAGCTCGCCACCTATACTCAACGCAAACTTGGTTCGTGTGTTAGAATTATCCACCAGCAAGTACACATTTTCCTTATTCATATATGATAAATTGCTTGTATAGCCCGCCCTATTTGGATTACCCCATCTGACCTTGAGTTCTGCTTCATCGAATCACACAACAATTTCCACCTGGCAGCATCTGACTGCAAAAGCAAGCGCAATGTTGCAATTAAATGAGCCGTTGATTCCACATGATATCCTGCGCCATCCTCCAGAAGCAACTCGAGATTCCCCTGCTCCTGCCCAGGTAACGTAAAATTCACTAGCATCGGTACATGAGATGCATAACATTCAAACATTGTAGCAGCTCCAGCCTTACCTATGTATATGTGAGCTTGAGATAACAACTCGGCCATCCGATTTGTTTCCGCCAGAATACTAAGTCGCCCGCTTTCACTCTCTGAACGGAATCGATATTTTAACGCATCAGCACGCTTCCCAGCCAACACCGTAAGTCTGGCCTGCGGAAAAGCTGACAACATCGCCCGCACATCTTCAACCACACCTTCCAACCGTCTGTATGCACCATACAATATATTTACATATCGATAATCCGGCACTCCCCGTTCCTGAGATGGAGCAAAAGCACGCCTTACAGGAAATCCAGCAGCTAACACCTTGGAGGTAGATAACGCATATCTATCAATAACAGATTGTCGGGAGCCTTCATCAGGTACCACCAGCAATGGCGCCTCACTACGCATCCAAGGACGACTTATCTCCCTTGCATCAGTCACAACCATAGCGTAGGGAGGCAACATTTCCCCCTCAAGTTTTAATTCATCCAGAAGATAAGCAAAGAGCGGATAAGTACAAAATATGAAATCAGGCTTCTCCTGGTGCAACAATTCCTTCATCTTTCTAACCAAGGAACGAAATACAGGTCGTCTTACCATGGCTGCCCAATCAGCCGTATCTGTCAGAGAATATGTAACACCCCACAGCCATGGCGCACGCCGAACACAGAATTCATAAAAAAGCTGAGTAAGGCGAAACAATCCAGGTTGTGCTTCAGCGCAAATATCAACCACGCGACTCTTCCATCCATTCAGATCATAGTATTCAGCCAATGCAGCCGCAGCCGAGTGGTGGCCTTGACCGTATCCAACACTGAGAACCAAAAGTTTCCTGCAGGAAGCCACTTTCATAATGATGCCCATTCAGAAAAATAAGCTCCGGCTTTTGCCGGAGCTCAAGTAAAAGAGAACCTACCATATCAGGGGCCGATTTTATCCGGTCTCCCCTCAAAAGGAGGCCGTCTCGGTACAAATATCGAATCGTTCGGCAAAAGTTTGATTGCTCGGTCGCGAGCACTGAAATAGTCGTACGTGCGTGTCACCTTGCCTCGGGTCACCTGAATCTTGCGTGAACCAAAATCCGTAATATCACCACACTCTATAAGCGCCTGTATGAGCGTCATGCCTTCGCGATAGGGCAAATTCTTCTTTGAGCCGACATACCCCGTCACCTGGACATAACGAGCATCTATCGCGGCCTCCCCCTTCGGCCCCACATTAGCCATTACAATAGGATCAGAATATATTTCCTGTGAAAGATAGAGAGAGCGCAGTTTATTCTCCACTTGACGGGCAGTAAGACCAGCTACACCAACACGTCCGGAAAGGTAAGGCATCGAAATCGTACCATCCTCTCGACTCACTGCATAATCCCCGTTGACGTTAGAGGCATCTTCACTGGGAATATTCTTAAACAGTACAGATACAGTACCCCCCTTTGTTGCTCTTGGCTCAGTAGACGAATCCTGTGCCAGGACAGGCAATGCCATGAAGCAGAGTAACAGCAGCAGAAATTGCTTTACAATAGAGTTTCTCATGGTTCTTCTTTAATACAATTCTTCATCATTCTTCTTTTCCGTCTTTGCCACACTCTTCTTCACAGCATCGGCTGACGAAGGCTTGGGCTCTTTACGGCCATCACCCTTGCTATAGTATGAATAATATGTAGTATAGTATTGATACTGAGTATCACCACTAATGTCAACGTTATTCATCACCAAGCCCATAAGCTGCCCACCAACATTCTGAATCAGAGACTTAGTACGAAGCAAAGCCTTAATCGGCATTTTTCGCGGCTGCAATACCATCAATGTTGCATCTGCTTTACTTACAATCAATGAGGCATCACTCACACCCAAAACGGGCGACGAGTCAAGCAATACTATATCGAAACGCTTTGAAACATCATTAAGAAGCTTCTGCATGCGGTGGGAGCCAATGAGTCCACTGGAGTCGTTCGGTATAGGACCACTCGGAAGCATATATAAATTATCATGCCCCGTCTGGAATACCACATCCTTCAGTTCTGCAGCGCCGGAAAGATAGGTAGACAGACCTACATCACTTTTCAATTCTGCATAACGAGCCAGGCGCGGACGTCTGAGGTCAGCATCCACCATCAGCGTGCTATACCCAGCCTGGGAGAAAACATAAGCAAGATTACTCAGCGTTGTGGTCTTACCTTCACCCGCATTAGCGGAGACAACGGCAATTGTCGTTGCTTTGTACAAATCCTTCTTCAGCTCGATATTGGTACGCAAAATACGGTATGCCTCAGCATCCGGGCTATCGCCCCCCTGCAGAATGAGCAAGCCAGCATCCTGAGGAATAACACCCAGCACAGGAAGTCCAAGGCTACGCTCTGCATCCTCAAGGGTTTTGATGGACGTATCAAAGTAGTTGCTGACGAACGCTACCACAATACCAGCAAGCAAACCAATCACTGCACCCACGATGAGATTCAGGCGGTAATTGGGACTGCTGGGTGCACCGGGCAAGCCAGGACGGCTGTACACCTCCAAGCTAGCACGAGGAGCCATCAAGCGCATCTTGTCAGCAATGTAATCATTTTCGAGCTTGTCGTAACGAGCTTTTTCAGCAGCATATTCCTGCAAGGCATTCTTCACTTTCTGATCTTCAAGAGTCTTATCGCGCAGACGGTCACGAGCCTGGCTGTAGCGCTGTTCAACATCCTGCAATTCAGACTTCTTGACATCAAGCTGGTCAACCATAGCGTCACGCATACCTACCAACTCTTCATACAACTGCTCACGCGTTGCCTTGTGCTGTTCATCAAGACGCAGGACATTGGGGTGACGTGCACCGTATCCACTCAACAACATCTGGGCTCTGTTATTCTCCTCTTCCGTGTATCGGTTATTCAATTCGCGAACCTTAGCCGAACAATATGACTCTGCAGTCAGCAACCCAGTACGTGTCACATAACTCAGCAATTCTGCGTCCTTCAAATCCTGCAACTTGCCGATATGAACAGTCATCTGAGCAATCTCCGTTTCCATCGAAAGCTTTGAGTTGTTCAGCTGCTGCAAAGACTGCTCTTCTGCTCCTGTAGAAACAGGTACGCCGTGGCCGGAATCACTCCACATACCTTGGATATATTTACCGGAACGAATGTACTGCCGAACAACATCGGCCTTACGCTCCAGTTCATCCTGGCGGGAACGCAACACTTCATAACGCTTGCTGATGGCCTCATTAATGACTGCATTTTCCTTTTCTTCACGCAGCTCCTTGTAACAATCCACAACAGCCTGGCATACCTGCTGAGAAACGCGGGGATCGTTCGTCGTTACAGAAATATCGACCAGGTTTGTATTCTTTCGAGGCATCACCCGAATCATCCCCATCAGAACACCCGCCGCAGAAGTCTCATCCATCTGCCACTCATTCGGCAAATCCAACTTATTAGCCACGGCAATGAGATTCTGCTGAGAAACCAGAATTTCGAATTGAGTCTGCATGTAAGCAGCACCATCGCCCATAGCCGCAATCGGATTTCCTTCGCCACCCACTGCGACATTGATAAGGTCGCGAGGTTGCTTAATCTCGAATGTCATGCCGCTCATGTACTTCGGCGTCATCATTTTTGTGATGACAGCACTGCTCACAAACACCAAGAGAAACACAAGCAGAATAGTTTTCCACCTACTACGCAAGACCTGCATGTAGTCCTGCGCATGTAAAATTGCTTCCGTCTGTTTTGGTGATTCAAAACTCTTATCCATATCCCCTGCGTGTTATCAAACACCGGAGGCGTAGCACATGTACCCCCGGTCCCGTTTATTTAGTTTGTTAAAATGCGTAGTTTAGACCTGTCGAAATGTTATGGCGTGTATATCCTTCCACTCCAGCCCTATCGGTATCATACCAAGTATATTGATAATTGATATTACCTGTTAAGTCTTCAGAAAATCTGTAGCTCATCCCTACAGTGGGATTGACAGTGACTGTCGATTCATCACTCAACCTACCCGTTCCCTTCGAGTAGTTGGAATTCATGAACGAAAGACCAAATGTGAAGGTCACATCAGGAGACAAGGTATACGAGCAATTCGCCCCTGCTCGCCAAGTCAAATCAGAAAGATAATTGGCATTTACGCCGCGATATGTATCCACATTCTCATTGGAGAGGTTCACATACAAATTCGCACTAAGTCCTTCTGCAACTTTTCGATTATACCCCAACTGCAAATTCGGAGACAAAATTGTCTCATTATGTACGCATTTCGTCTGCAAACCAATTGAACCGCTGCAGCTGGATACAGGGTCAAGGGAACGGCTAAAACCAACGTTTACAGTGTAGTTATCTGAGTTATAACCCTCCTTTCTTATATCGTGACGATATGAGAAACTGACATTGTAACTCATCAATTCAGATTCGCGATAGGACATACCTCCCGTCAGGTTGACATACTGACGGTTATCATTCTGATAGTCGCGCTCCTGGTAGAGAACACCACTATAACCTACGGATGTATTCCAGCTCCATCTCGCATCCAGAGACTGATTATACCCGTGATTCATTATCCAATTCAGACAATCACCCTGTCGATGGGACGCAGAAATTCCACTTGCGTAATCAGGCTCCGGACTATACGAAAGATTCACACTACCCGAATATGTACTCCGGGCAGAAAAAGCATGAACAAGAGACGCAGTCAAACCACAATCTGCATTCCATTCCCGACCAGATGTATCAGACTCAGAAAGATACTTTGTGGCACCAACATTGAATCTGTACGTAATTTTATCAACAGACTCAAAATCCGCAAAAGATGCACCGACACCAGCGTTAAGGTACACACTTGACTTCTGATTTACAGAAGAAGAATTTATATTTGTATCATACCCAACACTCGCATATGCATTATACGTAGCCGCGTGAGACAGCGGCAGCCCCACAGAGGGGGCCGTATCATAGAGCGATATAGCAGAAGCATTAACTGCACACACACCTGTGAGCAGTAACGCTTTATAAAAATACGACTTCATACTTTTTCAAAAATCCACAGCAAACATCAGTTGTTTGCAGAAGTGGGAGGAGGAGTCGGGGTCACTGTATACTCAGGAGCCACAGGTGCCACGGGCACATATGCATCCAAAACCTGATTCGACACACCGTTAGCTGCAGCACGACCAGCCAGAGAACTACCTACAACACCCTGAACTACAACAGAAGCAACAGACTGAGTCTGCGGCATCGTGTAAAGAACAGAAAGCAGCTGATACCCCTGCGAACCAACAAGAGAAGCATTCGTCACACCGCTCTCATACACTGCAGCACCCCGCACAAAAGAAGATTCAAGCGTGGGAGAAGCCAGAAGGACAGAACGAAGAATGGCGTACGTTTCCGTCACTCCCCAGCTCTGACGCTGAGACATCACACTCTGAAAAATTTCTACAGCATCGGCAGGCTGAGCCTTTACCAACTCATAAACAGCCATACTGAGTGCATCCAAAGATGTACCAGACTTAGCCTGAGCCATCGAAACAACCTTGGAAAGTTCCGCCCCTTCAGCCATTACAGGGCCAGCAAACAAACCAGCGAGCAGAATTATAGAAAGCACCTTTTTCATACGCGTATTTTATTTAAGGCTAAGCGGGTAGCGGGAATCGAACCCGCATGATCAGCTTGGAAGGCTGGAGCTTTACCATTAAGCTATACCCGCGACATGAGCGCATACTAGCACACACATTTCCCAATATCAAGCATAAACTTTCATACAGTCAAAAATTCTTTTTTTACTTGACATTTCCTAAACAAAACACTAGAATCAGTGCGCACAGCATGCGGGCGTCGTTCAATGGTAGGACGCGTGCTTCCCAAGCATGAGACACGGGTTCGATTCCCGTCGCCCGTATACTCACGGCAGAGTCGCCAGTCGTCTCTGCCGTTTTTAGTACCATTGCGCGCGCAACGCGTACCAAAGCATTCAGAAAAATACTTTCCAAATCTCCCAGGAGTTATCCTAACCCCTTAAATATCATGAAACAAGCATCCATACATCGCCAGATGGAACTCACCCCTCGCATGGCCGATGGAGAGATGTACTCACCCGAGCAAATGATGCAGCAGGTTGAACAGGCCCGCCAGCAGGCAGAATTCTATGAAAACCAGATGCTCCATTGGAAAGCCCAAAGTCGAGAGCTAGAGGAAAGTGAAGAGCGGAAAATTCTCTTTGAAGAAAGCTTGAACGACATAGGCATGAAACTTCGCAATGCCGTTCGCCGACTGGAACGAGAGTTACTTTCCATGAATCGGGAGCAGGAGGAAATCGCCCAGATTACGGAGTGTCTCAAACGGCATCACCAGATACTCTTATCCATGCAACCCCAGAACTGGAGTCCGGAATGTTTTAACGACCGTCTCAAAGAAGCCATACCAAAATTGGACCGCGCCATCAACGATTTTGAGGAAGCCTATGCCGGCCCTTCTCGCTACCGCCACACTGAAATTTTCCGATACAAACCCGGCATCAGTGAACGGATCGGCATCAACTGGGTGGCCATTCGCGATCAACTGGTTCGCGGTTTCTATTTTCACTTACCGCTCTTTCTGTTAATACTCCTCACCTGGGGCGCATATAAACTTATCTCTCATATCTGACCATGCCATACACCCCCTCATCATTAGACAAACTGCGAGAACTGGAACAGCGCCGGAATATGCGCCGCTCAGGAAATTACTCTCCGCGTCAGGACTACCAGCGGCGCTATCCCGCCAACACTCTGGGGCCCAATGAAGAAATCCTTGAGAGACGTCGCAATGTACATCGCAAACACGTCACCATAACCGGCGTAGCTCCCGAAAACCGCAATGTTCTTCTGGTCAACATCGGCATCCTCCTTTTCTTCGCATTTTCCATCTGGGGATTGTATACCGCCATCATCCACTTACTCTCACATTCCTGATATATATGTCACAGACAAATCTCATCGATGTAGCCTACATTGCCCGTCTGGCAAAGCTTGAGCTTACAGAGGAAGAAACAACACGTTTTTCCGAAGACCTGAACCAGGTGCTGGCCTATGTGGCCCAGTTGGACCAGTGGGACACCACCGGCGTGGAACCCATGTACCACCCTCTTCCCGTTTACGATGCTCTGCGAGAGGATATTCCCGGCACCAGCCTGAGCAACGAAGCAGCTCTCAGCAACGCCCCGGCACAGGAAGACGGACAGTTCCGCGTTCCCAAGGTTGTAGAATCCGCACACTAACCCCTTTTCCTTTTTTCCGCATATGCTCAACGGAACCATTTCACACTGGCGCAAGCAGCTCACCGGCGGCACCATCTCCCCCACGGAATTGGTGCAGGAAATAGCCCGCTCCATGGAGGAACGCAATCCCTCTATCAACGCTTATCTTTCCTGGGACACAGAGGCCGCGCTGGCAGCAGCTGCCAAGGCAGACCTCAGCAAGCCGCTCGGCGGCATTCCCATCGCCGTAAAGGACAACATCGCCATGCTGGGGCAGCCCACCCGCTGCGCCTCCCGCATGCTGGAAAACTTCATTTCTCCGTATGACGCCACCGCCGTCACCAAACTGACTGCAGCCGGCGCCATTCCGTTCGGCCGCACAAACATGGATGAATTCGCCATGGGCTCCTACGGCCAGAACTCCGCTTTCGGCGAGACCCAGAATCCCGCAGCACCAGGCCATGTGCCCGGTGGTTCCTCGAGTGGTTCAGCCGCCGCCGTAGCCGGTGGCATGGCCATTGCCGCCCTTGGCTCCGACACCGGTGGCTCCATCCGCCAGCCTGCCTCTCACTGTGGCGTAGTCGGCATCAAACCCACATACGGTCGCGTTTCCCGTTACGGTCTGGTGGCCTTCGCTTCCTCTCTGGACCAGATTGGTCCCATCACCCAGAACGTAGAAGATGCTGCCACCATCCTGAACGCCATCTGCGGGCACGATGCTAAGGACTCTACGTCCTCCACCGTAGCCACGGAGGACTTCACTGCCGGACTCGGCAAGGAAATCAAGGGCATGCGCATCGGTCTACCCAAGGAGTACCTCTCCAGCGGCAACAGCTCCGCCGTGTCAGCAGCCCTGCAGCAGGCCGTGCAGAAACTCACCAACCTGGGCGCCGAAATCGTTGAAATTTCCTTGCCGCATGCTGAGGCCGTAGTAGCCGCCTACTACATCATCGCCTGCGCGGAGGCTTCATCCAACCTTTCCCGCTTCGATGGCATCCGCTACGGCTACCGCGCCGCCGGCACCAATGGTCTGGACGACCTCTACAGCAAGACCCGCGAAACCGGGTTCGGCTCTGAGGTGAAGCGCCGCATCATACTGGGCACCTATGTGCTCTCCAGCGGTTTCTATGATGCATACTACGCCAAAGCGCAGAAGGTGCGTTCCCTCGTAGCCAGCGACTTTTCCTCTGCCTTTGAGCAGGTGGACCTCATCCTCGGCCCGGTGGCACCCACCAGCGCCCCGAAGCTGAACGATGACAGCATGACCCCGCTGCAGACCTACCTGGCAGACATCTACACCATCCCGGCCAACCTGTCCGGTCTGCCCGGTATCTCCATCCCCTGCCCAGTGGAAGCAGGTGCCCACCCGGTCGGCATCCAGCTCCTGGCACCGCATTTCCAGGAGACCCGTCTGCTCCAGGCTGCAGCAGCCCTCGAAAAAGCCTTCAGCTAAACCATGGAAACGCCTGTCTACATCAGCATTGCCGGGTCCGACTGTTCCGCCGGAGCCGGGCTGCAGGCCGACCTCAAGACCGGTTTTGCCCTGGGTTGCTACCCCCTCACCGCCGTCACCTGCGTAGTGAGTGAGGTGCCCGGCCTGGTGGAAGGCATCGTGGCCATGGAACCCGCCTTCGTGGCAGACCAGGTCAGCATCTGCCTGCGCAGCTTCCCGGTCAAGGCAGTCAAGACCGGCATGCTCTACTCCCCGGAAATTGTGCGCGCCACCGTAGCCGCGCTAAAGAACTTCACCGGCCCCATCGTAGTAGATCCGGTCATGATTGCCACAGCTGGCGAGGCCCTCATTCTGCAGGAAGCCATTGCGGTATACGAGGAAGTACTCATTCCCCGCACCACACTGCTCACACCGAATGGCGATGAACTCGCCAAGCTGGCCGGCACCGCCCCCATCACCACCGTAGAGGAACTGGAGGCCGCAGCAAACAAGCTATGCGCCCGCTACAACTGCGCCATCCTGGCCAAAGGCGGGCATGTGGGCGGCAGCACCTGCACTGATATTCTGGTGCAGCCCGGCAAACCCACTCTTCGCTGGAGTCACCCGCGCACCGAAGGTATCTCCACCCATGGCACTGGCTGCACCCTTTCCAGTGCCATCACCGCCTTCCTTGCCAAGGGACAGCCTCTGGAGCAGGCTGTGGAAAACGGTCTCAGCTACATTGCCAACGCCATTGCCACCTCCCACAAGCTGGGCGAGCAATTTGCCGTGAATCACAGCATTTGAACATCCGCCTCAATCTGAGCGCGAAGTTCATCCACAGAGCCGAACTTCTTTTCCGGGCGCAGAAATCGCAGTAATTCCATCTGCATTCTGCGCCCGTATAAATTCCCCTGCCAATCCAGCAGGTGAGTCTCCAGGCGCACCACTTTCTGCGCCTCGTCAATAGTGGGCCGGATGCCCAGATTCGCAATACCGCGGCACGGCACTCCGTCCACCAGAGTCTGCACCTCATACACGCCGGCAGGTGGCAATACCGCCTGCGGATGCACGCGCATATTAGCCGTGGGGAAACCCAGTCGGCGGGCCAGTTTCTGCCCCTGTTCCACCTCACCGGCAATGCTGAAGGGATGCCCCAGCATAGCCTGAGCCAGCGGCAGATTTCCTGTCTCCAGCACCTGTCGGATGCGGGTGGAGCAAATGCGCATCCCCTCATACTCCGCCATATCCTGCACACAGGCACGCAGCCCATGCTCGGCGGCATACTGCTCCACATAGGCGGCATTACCCACGCCGCCTTTGCCGAAATGCCAGTTACGACCCACGGAAATACCCGCCACCGGGCACGCGGTCTGCAGCGCATCCAGAAACGCGCGGGGGTCCATGGCTGCCAATTCTGCTGTAAAAGGCAGTTCCAGCAGCACCTGCACACCAGCTTCTGCGAACAAGACGCGTTTCTGTTCCGGTTCCGGGGTAATCAGTTTCGGCTGTTTCTGCGGAGCAAGCAACGCCAACGGATGCGCTGCAAAAGTAAGCACGCCGCGCAGGCTTCCCGGCGTATCAGCCGAGGCAATCACCTGCTGATGCCCGCGGTGCACCCCATCGAAAAAGCCTATGGCCCAATGCACCGACTGGTGCAAGGCTGTAAGCTCATCCATGGAATGCAGAATCAGCATAATCTTCAGGCTCGGTCGGCCAGCACCTTCTCCACCGGCAGCAGACGCGCCAGCAATTCCTCACGGGAAGCTGCCTTCAGCGTGGGCACATCCACCGCCTCGGAAATATCAAAATGCCCGCTTCGGACACGACGCAGCGCTGTCAGATGTGCGCCACAGCCCAGGAACTGGCCGATATCATGAGCATAGGTGCGCACATAGAACCCCTTGGTGCAATGCACGCGGAAATCCACCTCGGCGGCGGCCATATCAATACGGGTAATCTCATAACCCAGCACCGCCACATGGCGGGCTTTGCGCTCCACCTCCTTGCCCTTGCGTGCCAGCTTATAGCACGGGACTCCGTTAATCTTGACCGCCGAATACATGGGCGGCACCTGGTCAAACTCGCCGTTAAAATGCTCGAAGGCAGCACGAATGGCGTCCTCCGTCAGAGTATCGGTTGGCTTTTCCGCCACCACCTCGCCATCGGCATCCTGACTGTTGGTCTCCACACCCAGCTTCATCGTGGCGGTGTACTCCTTATCCTCGCACATGAGCAAATCCTGCATCTTCGTGGCCTTACCAATCACCACAATCAGCATACCCGTGGCCATGGGATCCAGCGTGCCGCAGTGCCCCACCTTCTTGGTCTGCAGAATACGGCGGCACAGCGCCACAGCATTGTGTGAGGTAAAGCCGGGATCCTTATCCACCAGTAACACCCCATTCGGCGCTTCATCACTCATGGCGCAGCTCCTTTCTGATAGCGTTCAACACACGTTCACGGCAATCCCCCAGCTGACCAGCCATGCGGATACCGGAGGCCATGGCATGGCCGCCACCGCCGAACTGGGCCGCCACCGCCGCCACACTGACCGCGGAATCCTTACTACGCAAGGAAACGCGAATGCGTCCATCGTCCAGATCCTCGAAAATCACCGCCACGCGTACTCCCTGGAGCACACGCACCACATCCACCAGATCCTTGGTATCCTCCAGCCCCACACCCAGCTCAGCCTTGCGGCCAGCCGGCATGGAATAATGCGCTAGCATACCTTCTTCCTCCACTACCATGTGGTTCAACACCTCACGCTGCATCAACAGTGCAGAATAAGGCACCTCCTGGTACACACGGCGGTTCACATCTGCCACATCTACCCCGGCAGCCAGCAACTCTCCGGCGGCATGCATCACCTCCGGCGTTGTACTGCCGTACTGGAACGAACCGGTATCCGTGCTGATACCCACATAAAGAGCATCCGCCATAGACTTATTCAGCTGCACCCCCCATGATTTCAGCACATTGAAGAGTACATAGGCACAGGCTGCCGTTTCCGGTTCAATCACATGCAGATGGCCGTAACGCGTATTCGTCCCATGGTGGTCAATATTGACAATCTGCGGAAAATCAGCAAAAAGCTTCTGCGTGCGGTCACCCAGGCGTTTCCAGTCACCAGTATCCACACAAATCAGCATCTCCAGGTCAGCAGGCACCTCCTCCGGCACTGGCACAATCTGATCTGCCCCCTCCAGGAACGCATAGCGCGCCGGCGCGCCATCCTCGTTCCACATATAGACCTTCTTACCCATAGCCTGCAAGGCAAGGCCAAGAGCCAGGGTGGAGCCAATAGCATCGCCATCCGGGCGGAAATGAGACGTGACCGCAATCGTGCCACACTGTTGTATGAGGGAATAAAGCTTCTCGTACATGCGGAGGATATCATAGCGCGTTTCTGCGCCAAGGTCAATTGCTTTCACTTTCAGCGCTGCGCCAGCAGACAAGCCATAGCGCGCGGAAAGAGCCGGAAAAGCAACCAGCCCAGCAGCACCATCACGGGCAGCACCACCAGCGGCACCCACACATTCCAGACGAGACTCAATCCTTTCCATTGATACAACGGCGAAAGCAAATACGAATGCCCTGCATAGATAAACAGCATCCAGCTCCCGCACCGGGCAAACAGCCCCGCCAGGCGCGGCAGATACTCATCCAGCAGCACGCCAGATAGCAAGAAAGAAGCCATGAACGCCAGACTCTTCAGCGGCAAGTTGCAATGCCGCCAGGAAACATCCACTTCCTCGGCATATTCCTCCAGACACTCCGGCTGAGCAAACACCCCCACAATAACCAGGAGCAGCACCCACCGGTTCCGACAAATGTACTCCCGCACCGCAGCCAAAGGCACCTGTTTTGCCGCAAAGCCGAGCAGAAAAATCCACAGATAATCAAAACGCACGCTCAAATGCTGGGAAGGAGCCGTTGTATAGCTGCAAAGCGCCAGAAACACCACAGCCACCCAGGCATAGCGCGGCAGCAGCCGCAGCGCCAAAAGCCCTGCCGCCACTAACTGATAGGCCACCAATGTCTTGAGGAACCATAGGGGCGTATTATACGCCGCCACCCCCCAACCAACCACACGTTGCCAGGTAATATCCACATAGGGCTTCACCACCAGCAGAAAGAGCACACTCATCAGCGACCACAGGACCCACGCCAGTGCCAGCCGCCCGGTGCGCTCCATTACCTTACCGGCTGTGCGGGGCAAGAAATACCCAGCAAGCAGGAAAAACAAAGCTATGGCGCCACCCACCACCTTGCCCACCCAGTCCGGTGCCGCATTTGCGTGCAGCCAGACGATGAAGAACATGGCCAGGGCGCGGGTACAATCCACCCACTCAGCTCGGCGCGCAGTGCTCATTTGCTTACACTGCGCACCAGCGCACAGGTCAATTCAATGCAGGATTCCAGGTCACGGTCATCCAATATCCCATTGTGCGAATGAATATAACGCACCGGAACACCGAACACAATCGCCGGGCAACCGTACCAGTGCGGATAAGCCGCCGCCGCATCCGTCCCTCCAGTACGGCGCACAGTAAACTGGCATTCGATATCCGCATTTTCCGCCAGTTCCAGCACCGTATCCACCAGCGCAGGCGGGGTTATATTGGTTGGGTCATACAGACGCACCTGCACGCCCTTGCCCAGTACGCCCTGGCGGCAGATACCACTCTGTCCGTACGTATCATCTGCAGGAGGCCCCTCCAGCACGATAGCAAGATCGGGCGTCTGTTCCAACGCACGAGCACCACGGGTTCCCACTTCCTCCTGCACCGTACCTATAGCCTGCAAGGTGCAGTCCAGATTCTCCCCTGCCAGGCGGCGCATCACCTCAATCATGCAATACACCCCCGCACGGTTATCAAAAGCCTTTCCCATCCATCGGTGAGGAATTTCCAGCGATTGCAACTCCACATCCGGAGTCACCGCACAGCCTATGCGGATACCACAGGCTGCCACTTCCTCCACACAAGATGCCCCAATATCAATAAACAGGGCATCATTACCCATCACCTGATTACGCTGTGCTTCCGGCAGCAGATGCGGCGGGCGCGTACCAATCTGTCCAGGAATCCGGTGTCCATCGCGCGTATGCACCAACACACGCTGGCTCGGCAGCGTATGGTTCCACCAACCTCCCAGCGGCACAATCAGCAGAAAGCCGTCCGGCGTAATTCCCTGCACCATGAACCCGACCTCATCCATGTGCGCCAGCAAAGCCACCACAGGGCCTTCCCCGCTCCCTTTCATCTGGCAGATGATATTGCCAGCCACCGTTTCAGTAATATCACAAATATCCTGCAATTCCCCTGCAATAAGGGCACGCACCTCATCCTCAAACCCGGACACACCGGCTACGTTACTGCAACGCTCAAGCAATTCTCTATTCAGCATGCACTTATTCTACACGCTGCCATCAGGCTGGTCAAGCAGATACAAAAAAGCCCCTGCTGTTTCCAGCAGGGACTGAATATTCAAATCTCGCCCTCAGGCTCCGCCACCGAGGCGGCTTCCTCCGCGGCCTCTATCTCACGCTGAGCCATAATGTAGGCAACGGGATAATTCGGTTCAACATCCTCGGAAATAATCACCGGAGTACCGTATTCCACAATATCGAACAACATGGTTGACACCACATGCGGCAGGCGAATGCAGCCATGAGACAAACGCTTACCTGCTACAACCTTGCCTGTGTGCATGCCCACGCCGTCAGAAGTCAGGCGCATCCAGTTCGGCATGGGAGAACCTTCAAAACGACCGCCCTCCGGTACCTGCTGGGTAAACGCATCAGCATTATTATCAATACACTTACCTGCGGCATTGTACATTCTGCCATAGCGATTGGATGCATGCTCTTTTTCCTTAAAACGCACGCGGTACGGCCCGGTAGGCGTAGGATGAGTATCCGCACCGGTAGAAACAGGCCAGTCAGCTGCCACCTGGTTATCGACATAAAGGCGACCGCGCTGCTGCCCCAGGCAAATCATAATCGGGCATTTAGAATCAGCGCGTTCCAGCAGCGCATCATCCATATAAATTTCCGTGACAGTGGGATAATTCTTGCTCCGCGATACAAACTTTTCATACGGAGACATATCCTGGACCACTGTCGGCGGTACCACATAGCTATTCGAGGAGCAGGATACAAGACAAGCGGCAAACATCAGCAGAGCCACCCCCGGCAACATCTTATAAAAACGCTTCATACCCGGAAAATGTAATTACTTAATTTCCACCGGCGTTCCTACCGGCGTGTTATCAAAGAAAATCTTGGCCATACGCTTCGGCAGTCGAATGCAACCGTGACTTTCCGGTGCAGAGGTCACCAGACCTTCATGCATCCAGATACCGCCCCAGGTCAACTGCATGCCATTCGTCATCGGTGCACCTTTGTAGATACCACCGGGGGGAATGGGCTCACCCTTGGTGTAATTTTCCACCAGGGTGTTGCCATCCGCATCAACTATACTGCCGTAGGTAGATGAAACATGATCTTCATCCTTGGCAATGATGGGAAACACACCCTTGGGTGTATCCTTCCCCGCCTTACCGGAAGAAATCGTGCTCCACCCCACACGCCGACCGGCTATGTAGTAATGAGCCTGCTGCAATTCCGTGTCAATCACGATACGCCGGGGGCCATCCAGCCCGGCCGGAACGTCCCACTGCCCCGTGCTGACGGACTCATTCACATCCACTTTGATTTTCGGACGGGCAAAAGCATAACCTGTGGCCATCTGAGCCAGGTCATTCGGATTATTGACACAGGATGTCACAGCCAGAGTGGCCGCAGCAAGCATGGAAAAATATCGTTTCATTATCAGAGGAATGGATACACCCTCAATAGTGAGAAAGGGCACCTGCATTTATGCACACTATCAGACCTTTTGTCAAGTCCATTCCGACATCAAAGAATGATTTTCGCGTGTACTCCAAATACAAATGGCAACAGTAATTCATAGCGGCACATGAACCAAAGCCCACGGCAGATGAAACCGCCCCATTAATTATTCGCTTGAATCTCTTGCCTGATAAGCGGGTTCATGCTAGCATATCGGCATGAGATTACTCCTGGCACCCATGCAGGATGTCACTGACCTGGCCTTCATGCGAACGTTGCACCGCATCCAGTCTCTACCGGATGCGTTTGTAACCGCCTATTTCCGGAGCACTACCACCACCTGCGCCATGGCTGAACACAACCTGCGCTGCATTGATGAAAATGAAACAGGTGTTCCCATTCTGGCACAGCTGGCAGGGAGTGAAGTACCCGCCCTGGTGCGAGATACCGAAATGCTGATGCAACGGCCCGGAGTGGCAGGTATCAACCTGAATGCAGGGTGCCCTTCCCCCCTGGTCAACCGTC
This sequence comes from Akkermansiaceae bacterium UBA3385, assembly GCA_002358905.1. Lineage (GTDB taxonomy): Bacteria > Verrucomicrobiota > Verrucomicrobiia > Verrucomicrobiales > Akkermansiaceae > Akkermansia. Next base: position 42,425 of record DEPT01000068.1, on the reverse strand, counting down.
ACGGTGCCGGAGCCGGTCTGCTGCGTGATATTCCACGATTTGCTGAAATCACCCGCGAGCTGCGTAAAATAGTACCCTCCGGACAATTCAGCATCAAATGCCGCCTGGGCTGGGAGGATGCCCATGCCGAATTCCCGCGAATACTGGAGGTCCTGACTGCCGCCGAACCGGATGAAGCAGGCATTCACGCCCGCACCCGAAAACAATTATACGGAGGCAGTCCGCAGTTTGAGTATGTAAAACAAGCTGTGGAGACCCTTCCCTTCCCGATTCTGGCAAATGGTGATATCCTTACCTCACAACAAGCCCAGGCGTGCGTACTCATGACAGGAGCTGCAGGGCTCATGATTGGCCGCGGAGCCGTGCGCAACCCCTACCTTTTCCGGCAACTGAAGGGCGGCACTGCCCCCACGGCGGAAGAGATGAAGCGCTATTACAGCATTCTGGTGGAGGAAACCGGGCGAGTACTCCTTCACAAACGCACGGAAAAAGGCCACTGCAACCGCATGAAAAAATACCTGGCTTTCTGCTACCCGGATTTCACTCCCGAACAGGAATACAAACTCCGCCGCTGCGCCAATATCTCCGAAATGCTCCGCATTCTGACAGAATAACCCAGAAAGGTAACAGACATCTTCATCGGATAAAAAAACCGCCTGAGAACATCTCAGGCGGTTTTTCTGAAGAGTAATGTGTGAAGGCGCTTACTTGGAAACATTAAAGCGGAACTCGATAACGTCACCATCCTGCACAACATATTCCTTGCCTTCAATACGCAGCTTGGCCTGTTCCTTGGCTTTTGCAAGAGACCCGCAGGCAACAAGGTCTTCATAGGCCACCACCTGGGCAGCAATGAAGCCACGCTCAAAATCCGTATGAATCACGCCGGCAGCGCGGGGCGCCTTATCACCAGCGTGAATTGTCCAGGCGCGGGTTTCCTTCACGCCAGTGGTCAGGTATGTGCGCAGCCCCAGCAGATGGTACACCGCACGAATGAGATCACTCACACCGGAATCCTCCACACCAATATCGTTAAGGTATTCGCGAGCCTCCTCAGGAGCAAGCTCAGAGAGTTCTTCCTCAATACGGGCAGAGATAACCACGGCCTCTGCATTATGATGCTCGGCCACATATTTGCGCACGGCAGAAACATACGGATGCGCATCCGGGTTCTTCACGGCATCTGCCAGTTCCTCCTCGCTTACATTGCAGGCAAAAATACTCTTCTTATCGGATAGCAGGAAGAAAGTACGCAGAAGCCTGCGCTCTTCCTCACTGAGTTCCAAGGTAATGGCAGGATTACCTGCATCCAGATGCGGCAGAAGTTTTTCAATAAGCTCAACCTCCGCCTTAGCTTCCTTATCGCCACCTCGGGCCTTCTTAATACGGCTTTCCTTGCGCTTTTCCATGGCGGCAAGGTCGGCAAGAATCAGCTCTGCATTGATGATTTCGATATCGCGCACCGGGTCTACAGAGCCCAGCTCATGAATGATATCGTCGTTCTCAAAGCAACGAACCACCTGCACAATAGCATCCGTCTCACGGATATTGGAAAGGAACTTGTTCCCCAGGCCTGCACCCTCAGCAGCCCCCTTCACCAGACCGGCAATATCCACAAACTCAATGGCTGTGGGCACAATGCGCTCGCACTTGCTGATTTCTGCCAGCACAGCCAGGCGCGGATCCGGCACTTCTACCATGCCTACATTCGGATCAATAGTGCAGAAAGGATAATTGGCCGCCTCCGCCTTGCGGGAGCGGGTGACGGCGTTGAAAAGGGTGGATTTACCTACATTCGGGAGACCTACAATACCTGCCTGTAACATAACAGCCGTATTCTACACTAATTAACAGAGCATTAAAAGCCTAATCTGCGCCATGGCCAAAACTTGGGTCTGTTTCAAATCTGCTGACAAATAATTCTTTTAGCTCATGTTAATGCAATGAGAAATAAAAGATTGCAGTCTTTTTCCAAAATTCGTCAGATATTCAAAGCTCACAAAGGGCAATTCTTCGAGCAATTAGCAAGCTCCTGGTAAACGGAATTTCCAGCCCACGGTAGTGGGCTGTAGAGGTCAGGCAGGGGTCAGCTCGCGAAGCGAGCGCAGCCCCTGCTACACCGAAAATTAAACTGGAGCCCATGAAATGGGTGACAGAAGCCTCGGTTCTCAATTGTTGCAACCCCTTCTGTCACCCGCTCTCGCGGGCTCTGGCTATATTTTACAATTAGCAGGGGGTGCGCAATCGCTGGCGGGCTTGCGCCCACCCGGGACGCGATTGCTGCCCCCTGCCTGACATCTCAGCACCCACTCCGTGGGCGCTCAATTCCGTTCGCTTCGCTCACCTGGGCAACGTATACAAATGCATGCATAATTCTGCTGATAACCCAGCAAATCTGAAACAGGCCCCAAAACTTACACGCGACGCAGGGGCCGACCATTTTTACCATGATTCAAATTGTAGTAACTTAGAGAGATTTTTGATACCCCCCAGCCATTCGAAGTCCACCATCCCCCCGAGCAAAAAAAAGCGGAGTGCCTGAGCACTCCGCTTCCTTTAATTAGAAACCATTAGTGAAATTAATAATCGAAAGGATCGTCGGTTTCTTCATCCTTCGCAAAGGGAAGCAGGAACTCTTCTTTGAGCATACCAGACATTTCAAAGGAAATGCTGGTTTCCACAACACTTTCCTCGGGATCTGTGTCGTTGTTGGTACCCCAGTAAGAAGCATCAACATACATCACGCCAGAACCAGCGTACAGACCAGACTGCTTACCAGCCGGAATCTGCAAATACAGAACAAAACGATTCGTAAAGACAGAAGCAGCACCAGTATTCAGACCAATCAGCGCACGGTACTGTCTATCATCGTTAATGCTATCATCTACAAAGCCGATGCTACCCCAGATTTCCCACATACCTTCCACCAATTTGGGCGGGCGAGCAGGATCAACACTGAAAAAGCACTTGTATGCGCGGCTGGCACCAGGAGTAAACGATGAACGAATAACCCACCCAGTATTGGACTCTTCGAATGCCAAGGAGAAGTTAGGAGTGGGGTTAACAACGGTCAGGGAGGTACCAGTTAACGCACGAGCCGGTTCATTGGCCGTTGCATCGCTACCGCCACCGCCGCAGGAACTGAGAGTCAGACCAAGAGCCATGCCAACTACGGCAAGAAGGGGGAGAAAAATCTTTTTCATACGTTGTAGATAATTAAAAGGTGAAATGCCTTACTTCTCCAAGTCTATCATGGAGCACGCAGGAATCAAGCAAAAAGTTGTTCTTAATAGTCAAAAAAAACAAAAAAACAGCCGCCCGGCAAAAACAGGGCGGCCATTCTATTCTGATGACAAATGAAAATCAAAGTCGATGCCGGAAATCGTCCTGCGGCTGCAGAGAAGCCACAAAAGCCACCAGCAGGTCAATGCAGCTCTGCACATCCCGCATATCCGCCGTTTCCACCGGGCTGTGCATGTAGCGCAGAGGCAGGGAGAAACAAGTAGCGGGTACGCCGCTGCGGGAGCGATACACCTGATCCGTGTTTGTGCCGGTGGAACGCCCGGTGGTTTCTCTCTGCATGAGAATTTCCTGTTCAAAAGCCAGCAACTCCAGGCGCGCATTCAGGTTCGGATGGCAGACCGGCCCGTAACTCAGACAGCCACCCTGCCCCAGACGCACGTCCCCATAGCGACCCTTATCCAGGCCGGGAGAATCCGTTGCATGTGTCACATCCAGACAAATGGCAGCATCCGGCTGCAGGCGGAATGCCAGCATACCCGCACCTACACAGCCTATTTCCTCCTGCACGGAGTTAGCAAAAACCACATTCCAGGCAGGTTTGATTCCCTTTTCTGTCAAGGTACGGGCCACCTCTGCCAGTATAAAGCCGCACAAGCGATCATCCAGTGCACGGCACACCAGACGGCGGCCATCATTCAGCATGAGAGGGCCATCGCAATACACCCCCACGGAGCCCACGCGTAAGCCCAGAGCCTCCACTTCCTCCCTGGAATCACAACCAAAGTCCACATAAAGTTCATGCAGCTTGGGAGCTTTTTCCTCTGCCGCGCCGCCGCGCAGGTGAATAGCAGTATTTCCGGTGATACCAATCACCTCGCCATCGGTCCCCAGGAAGCGCACCCGGCGTCCACGGGCAATGGCCACATCACTGCCGCCCACGCGTTCCACGCGCGCAAAGCCATTATCATCAATGTAGCGGATAGAAAATCCGATTTCATCGGCGTGCGCATCGAGCATAAGCGTGGGGGCATTCTCCCCCGCCGCGCGCATCAACGCCCAGGTAGAACCGTACGCATCACACTGAACTTCATCGGTATACGGCCTGATGTATTCAGCCCACAGGCGCTGAGCATCCATTTCCAGCCCCGTAGGAGCCGGTGTTTCCAGATATTCACTCAGGAATTCGGCAGATTGTTCGTTCATGATATAAAGTGGCTCCCCAATGAGGGGAGCCGGGGTTAGTGTAATTCTTTGTTTTCAGCGCTTACATGTTGGCGTAACCGATATCGCTGCGGCGCTGGGAGCCGTCGAAATCAACCTTGGCAGCCTCCGCATGAGCCAGGGTGCGGGCAGCATCGAGCGTGTCACCCTGAGCCACGATAGCCAGCACGCGGCCACCAGCGGTCACCCAACCTTCCGGGGCAAGCTTCGTACCGCAATGGAACACGCGGGCAGCGCAATTCTCCAGTCCGGAGATAAGGTCGCCGCTGTGAGAACTGGCGGGATAACCGGCACTGGCCAGAATGCAGCAGATGCTCCAGCCATCACTGAAAGAGATAAGCTCAGGAGTAAACTCACCCTTGGCACCATTCAGGCAGAATGTAGCCAGGTCACCCTGCAGCAGGGGCATCACAGCCTCGCACTCTGGATCACCGAAGCGGCAATTATACTCAATCACCTTGGGGCCCTGCGGCGTCAGCATCAGACCGAAGTACAGGAAACCACGGTAAGGCAGACCATCTGCCTGCAAACCGCGTACAGTGGGGGCCACGATTGTTTCCTCGATGGTCTTGATAAGCTCCGGAGAAGCAAGCTGGCGGGAAGCCACTGCCCCCATACCACCGGTATTGGGACCGGCATCGCCCACCTCCAGACGCTTATAGTCGCGTGCCGGGCAAAGAATGAGGTACTTATCATCGCAAATAGCACCGAAGATAGAAATTTCAGGACCAGTCAGGAATTCCTCCACGAGCAGACGTCCCTCACCGAAACGCTTCTGAATAAAGACCTCGTTGAGGAACTCCTCGGCACTGGCGGCATCCGGGCACACAGCCACGCCCTTACCGGCAGCCAGACCGTCAAACTTCAGCACTGTGGGGTACTGACCATTAATGGCAGCAACAGCTTCATCATAGCTCTCCACGGCAGTAGCCATGCCGGTGGGAATCTGGTGACGCAGCAGGAAATTCTTGGCAAATTCCTTGGAAGCTTCCAGCTGGGCGCTCTCTTTCTGAGGCCCCCAGCAGGGAATACCGGCAGCAGCGCAACGATTGGCCAGGCCTTCTTCCTTCACCAGATAACTCTCTTCGCCGGCTACGCAAAGGTCTATCTTGTTATCCACCATCCACTGAATCAGCGCATCGAATCCATCTGCCTCGATACGCGTGGCAGTCTGGCAGATAGCATCGCTGCCCGGGAATGTAAAGAGCTCGGGTTTGCACGGGCTGGCAGCCAGGGTCTCTACAAGAGCCTGCTCGCGCCCACCTTTTCCAATGACGGCAATTTTCATGTTGCCGCTATTCTATCACAAATGTCTGCGTGGAGCAAGGGCAAATAAAACGCCGTTTCACCAATGGAGAAAAGCGCAAAGCTTTCGCCTCTCCTACAAGCAAAATCCCCTGAGATAGCTCAGGGGATTTTTATTTCACATGGTTAGCTGATAGGGCGACTACGCTTTTCTACGGCGGCGGGCAACCAGGCCGCAAAGCGCCAGCAGACTAAGCGTGGTTGTAGCAGGCTCAGGAATATCGAGGGCCACGAGGGCGAGGGAGCCCACGTTTTCACCGTTGAAAGTGGCGGAAAGCACATAATGATCACTGCTGATATTGCTGAAGTAGGTAGAAGCCAGCATGGCATCATCCGGGTTCTGCAATCCCTCCCCGGCAGATACGAGCACAACGGAGTCGAAACCAGAGAAGAGGGTCACCTGCTCGCCTGCGCTCAGTTCCTGAATGCGCTGCAGGGTAGCATCGCCCAGGGTGATGCCCTGCTGCAGGGTCAGGCTGCCGGTCATGGAAAGGAACCCTTCCGTCACCTCCAGCATCGAGCCGGTGGACAGGGTCAGATTACCATTCAGCTGGCTGCCTGTGGTGAAGCTGGCGATGCCGTCCACAGTCACACTTGCCACAGCATCCTTGTTATCTACCACACCGGCGTAGAAGCTGAGCGAGGCACCGGTCGCCATCATCAGGTCATTCATGTTGTAGGCCCCTGCGCCGTACAGGCTCAGCTCACCGGCATCCACACGGATGTTGGCCACGTCATTGCCGGCGTTGTTCAGGTGCAGAGCCCCGGCACCGGTTTTGGTGATATCGGCGCGGCCGGAGCCACCCAGGCTGCCCGTGGACTTCAGCGTGGCACCCGCGGCCACATCGTAGGAAATAGCTGCGGCATTGGCCAGCACGGTATTGGCGGTCAGGGTGCTGGTGCCACCCGTGGCGCGGATGCTGGCAGAATCCGTAACGGTGATATCCTTACCGCTCACCGTGGCAGAATCCAGTGCCAAGCCGCCCTTGTTGAGCTCAGCCCCTGCGGTAAGCTCAGCCGTGGAATCCACAGCCAGGGTGGCGCCTTCCTGCACGCGGATAGCCGTGGCGTTGTTGAACGCGGCCTTGTGCTTCAGCGCACCACTGCCAACCACCTCCAGAGCGGTATTGCCTCTCAGGGAGATAGTGCCGGTCATGTCAACCGTTACGCCCTGGTCTTCGCTGCGCACCAGCTGCAGGTTCTCATCGGGCGTGGTGGCGGCGGTGTCGATGGTGATGGTACCCTCCTTGCCAGACGTTCCCCAGCTCATGTTGTTGGAGAATGTGACGGTGGAATCCGCCTCGCCGATGGCACCCAGGGTGGTATTGGCGGCAAGGCTTACATTCAGATTGCCATGCTGCGTACCGCCCGCTGCATTGAGTCGAGCACCCTCTTTTACATTGAGAGTGGCGTACATAGCATCGCTGTTAAAGACATCTGCTTTGCAGTCCCCGGTCAGTGTCAAACCTTTAAGCAGGTTCAGTCTGCCTCCATTATTCACATTGACCTCGGCATCATTGTGCATCAGAGTCATGGCTGCATTGCTGGTCAGTTCACCATCAATAGTGATGGTGCTCTTATATCCCATGAGTTTGTGTTTGTTGCCGTAAGCAGCAAGAACAAAATCACCGGAAGTGCTTCCGGAATCCTCTCCTGTTATGATGAGGTGGGCACCCCCGTTTACATTGAGGTTGGAACCGTAATTGTATGCCATGTGATCCGGGGATAACTGGATACCATTCACATACATGATTCCGTCTGCGTCAGCTCCGCCGACTGCCAGCGTACCGTCCACGCTGTAATCGGAATGGCGAATATCCAGCACGGCACCGTTTATCAGGTTGATGGTTGAGGTGCTGTTGCCGGATCTGGATCTGTTATGTGCTGTGGTTTCGACAATCTTGAGGCCGTCGAGACTAAGCGGGCCGGATGCAGTGTAGTTGAAGTGCTTGGTTTCAAGCGTACCGCTGCCTTGCAGTGTGTAGTTATTGTGCTGAAGGTTGACTGCATCTGCCGTGGTGTAGGCATCAATAACCACGGTGGAGTTGCCCTTGTAATCCGCACCGCTGCCGATATTCAGCGTGCCGATTTCGGTGTCGGCATTGATGTTAACGCGGCAGGAGCCGGAGGAATCAACAGCTCTGCCGACATTCAGGGTGCCTATTTCCGCGTTGCCATCGAAGTTCACCACACAGTTATGCTGACCAACGGTGATAGTACCCAGGCTGGTCTCACCCTTGAAGTTCATGGTGGCGTCGTTCTGATCAATCATCACCGTACCAATGGTAGCCTTGGCATTGAAGTTATTGGTTGTTTTGTCCGCATTGATATCGAAACCACTCAGCAGAACATCGCCGTTGATGTTCAGTGTGCCGCCGCCATGGCGATTCCAGGTGCCGTTCTCACCTGTCACAGTGCCGTTGATGGTCAGGTCGTTACCGCTATTCTGATGAATGCCGCTGGTGCCGTCCAGCTCAATATTTCCGTTTATGGTGGTTCCGGCATTAATCTGGGCATTCACACCGTTTGCCAGTTTGAGCGTGTTGCCGAAGGTGCTGCCGGTCAGCGTCAGGTTACCCTCCAGCACATGAGTGGTGCCGGTGAAGTCGGCGTCAATCGCCAGCTTGTTGTCATAGGTGTTGCCCGTCTTATCCAGCTTCACCTGCAAGGTGCCGGTGCCGGTGATACCGCTTACCGCAGCAGAGCGATTCTCCGCAGAGGTAAGAGTATTGGTCAAAGCCAGCGTGCCTCCCTTGGCGATTTCCAGCGTGCCACCGGTGGCTTCGTAGGAGACTGTGGTCAGCTTGTTATTCAGCACCAGCTTACCGCTGTCCATTTTCAGCGCACCATTCAGGGTCACATCGCTGCCGCTGAAAGTGTACGTCTCCTCATTGGTGAAACGGAGTGTGCTTGCCGTTTTTGCTTCGGTGAAGTTAAGAGATGTGGTAGCAGTCGTATCGCGGAAAATTACGGTGTTCTCCGCCGCAAAGACGCCGTAATCCCCCTGCCATTCGGCATAGCCACCGGCCATGGTCACCGTCATCTTAAGACCATCGGTTCCAGCTTCAAAGATGCTGGTCAGGTAATCCGGCATACTGCTGGCCATGGTTGCCGTCTTGCCGCTCCAATCGGAGGTGAACAGAGTATAAGTTCGGCCCAGATCCAGCGCGTTGGTGTCAAGGATACCGATAGTCTGGGCATCACGCCCTGCGGCAAACTCCATGGTGCCATTGAACTGAGCCGTGCCGGCATTCAGCGCATTGGCATCAAAGGCCAGCGCACCGCCATTGAGCACCAGTGTGCCTTCCATAGAGCCCTGATTACCCACAATAGCCAGGGTGGCACCTTCATTCAGCGAATAGCGTTCGCCCATATTCAGCACACCGCCCTTGCCCAGGTAAATAGTACCGGTCACCGTTGTGTTGCTGGCAAACTCCAGACGTCCGGCATTGGCGTGAATATCTGCAACGCTCACATTGCTGCCGGTGAACTTCTGTGTGCCAGTGCCTTCCATGGCAATGCTCAGCCCGGCCACGGCACCCTTGTATTCGTAGGTGCCGCTGCCTGTGATGCTCAGGATGCTGTCGCGGGTGGAGGTGGGTGCAGTATCAAGGTTGATGCTGGATGATTCACCACCATAGGCCAGGGTGTATTCATTGCCGATAAGGCCCTGAATGCGGGCATTATCCGTATTGACCGCCAGTGCCATATTGGCACCGCTGTAGCCCTGCATATCCAGTGTGCCATACTGCAGAGCCTTGTCATGCGCCAGCTCCACATAGCTGTTGTAGGCGCGGCCGTCAGCTGTGCGCTTCGCAACGATTGTGCCGCTGAAGGAGTTTTCACCCTTCAGAATCAGGCGGGAGGAGTTGACGACAGAAACCTGGTCCCAATACTCCCCTTCTGTGGCAGCATTATAGTCCGAAGTCGTTGTGCGGCTGGCGTTCCAGGTCAGAGTGGAATTCTCCGAGGCTTGTAAATTATTGATTTTCCATACAGCCTGGTTCCTGCTTTCCTCCAGGCTCAGGTTCTGTCCGCTCAGCTTGATGGTGTCGAAATTGAGCTCCTGCACATAGCACTCAGCAGCAGATTGAAGCGAACCTACACCTTCTGTCAGCTCCAGCGTGCCGCGCACCGTCACACTGGCCGTGTGGGGATGGGCTCCATCATAACTCTGGTTCTTATTGGTACCGTAGGTGAATTTCACGGCATCTGCATCCTCGATGCGAAGCGTACCGCCGCCAGTATTGTAACCGGCAGAGTTGAAATCCCAATGGCCAGTGCCAATCAGGCGCAAAGTAGCCCCTTCCGTTGCACCCACACCGGAGGTCAGGCTGACATTGTTCGTGCCGTTATCAAGAGTAGCTGTGCCCTCCACAGCGGTAATGTACACATAGGCCCCAATGGAAGAGCCTGCCTTCGAGGCATCTATCAAGGCTCCATCCTCTGCTATGATATTACCCTGGTAGAGCTTATACCCGTTAATATCAAAGGTGTTACCACGGATGTAAACATTGCCGAAAGAGGCGTAATCCTTTGTTACCCTGACATCACCTTCCTCCACAAAGAGCTGGCGGTACTGCAGATTGCTGGTCTTGCTGTAATCATCGTTCAGCTCCAGCGTTCCGGTGCCATATTTGTGGATGGTATCAATATTCACCTTACCCTTAATATCCGCAGTGGAATTAAGCGTGATGTGTATCGTACTGTAGCGGGTATCATCGGCACTCTGCATGCGGTTGCCGGTAAGAACGCTGCCTTCCTCCAACACCAGGTTGCCGAGGTGCTGGGTGGAATCGCCGATATGAAGAGTACCACCATCTTTCAGGTACACGCCGGTAGCGTTGTCCAGCACGCCATCCTGGTCAATACCCAGGGTGATATTACCGGGAGTTACCCCGGAATTACTGTTGCTACCCATGACCGTGACACTACCGGTGATGGGGTTCACATTAGTGAGCTGAACCGTGCCGCCCTTATAGCCCTGGGCATCCACCACGATGTTGTGGTTACCCCCCAGTTCGGAATTGACGGTAAAGGTGCCATTGGAGGCGGAGAAGCGGTAATCCTGTCCTGTAGCCACGGCGATGTCACCGTTGTATTCGAAGCCGCCCTCGGCTCCCAGGAACAGGCTGGCATGCTTACTCATATCAATATCCGCATCTGCCTGATTCTGCAACAGAATGCCACTGGATTCAGCCGTGACATTGTTAATCATCGGGGCCATGGTCGCGCGGTTGCCGTAAGTCAGATTAAGGCTGATCTTGTCGACCGCAGCAGGGTCTGTGTAGTTGAGGGTCACACCACTGCTCACGAAGTCAATACCGCCGGTAAAGTTATTACGCGTGTTGGTGAGGGTCACAGTACCCTGCGTATGGCCATTACCAAGAACGAGCTTGTTATCGCCGGAGAGGTGATAATTTACCACCAGTTCACCGCCGCCACCACCCAGGCGCCATTCTCCATTGGCATTGGTTGCAAGCTTTTCGGTGGTGCCGGCCTCGCCATACTGAATCTGCAGCCCTTCCAGCGCACCGAGGATGAGGGTGTTGTGCCCGGTCATGTCAATCTGGGTGGTCTGATTCCGGTTCAGAGCCAGCACACCGGTAGAGGCAGAGTCGATGTACGACAGAGTCGTGCTGCCATCGGCATTCTGCGCGGCAAAGATACCCTTATCCTTCACCAGCCATTTTCCGGAACCGGCAGCAGCGGCATCCTCCACAATGAGGATACCGTTCTCCAGGCTGCGGGCACCGGTGAAGGTGTTGTTACCCGTAAGGATGAGGCGACCCTTGCCGGCATCCACGCTCACAGTGCCGCTGCCGGTGATATTGCCGCTGTAGGTGGTTTCGGCTGTGGTATCGGCATGGAATTGGACCTTGAGCGCACCGTTGTTCAGCTTGGTGTCACCATGGTGGCCGTAGTATTCAGCCCACTCGTAGGTATCTTCCATGAAGATGCCGCCCTCGATGTATTCCATGCGCTGGCGCACGCCTTCGCTCATCACGTAGGTGCCGCCGTTCACGGTGACATCACCTTTCAGGCGGGCGTGGGTGCCCAGGTGGAAGGTGCCGCCTTCATTCACGGTCACATCCATCTGGGCATCAGCATAATGCCAGTCATGCTCGGAGCTCCACACATCATCACTGTATTGCACGGAACCGGGACCGTGTTCTGTATTGGTGCCGGCCAGCACGGCGGTGCCGCTGTTCACCGTGAAGCTACTGCCGGCGTTTTTGGTAAGGTCGGTGCCGATGCTGTTCATGGTCCACACGGAACCGGCTCCGGCATCCACCACCACCTGGATGGCACCGGTGGCGGTGTCCGTGATGGAACCCAGCCAAGTGCTTTCTCCACTCTGCTTGTATACCAGCTGGGTGGTGCCCTTGGTGTTCGTCAGAATGGCGGAATCTGTCAGGGTGTTGATGCTGAATCCATCTGCAGCAATGGCCGCGGCATCGGCATGAGTAGTATACCAGTCCATGCTGTTGCCGTTCATGTCCAGTGTGCCGCCATTGAGCCCGAAGGTGAAGTCGCGCTCAATCTGGTTGATATCCTTGATGACCACCGTGGCACCGCTGGCAGCCATCACATTGTAGGAGGCGTAGCCATTCTCACGGTTCAGGTAGGTGGTACCGCTGCCACCCACGGCCAGGAGGATGTTGTTGTCCCCGCTGCCTTCGATATACAGGTCACCCTCGCCGTTCTTGCGCCATTCGCGCATGTAGTTGGCATCATTGGTAAGCTGCACATGCACCTCGGCCCCTTCGTTGATGACATAACCGGCAGAATTGAGGGTGTAGTTCCCGCCTTCGGCGTTTTTGATGGTGAATTTACCGTTGTTGAATTCCAGATAGCCCACACCGGTATCCACCGTGGCGTCCAGAATGATGGTATTGTCGGCATTGCCGCCATCGAAAAGAAGATTATGTGTACTGCCCAGTCCATTAATACCGTTCATGTACCCATTGTCATAGGCAAACCAGTTGGTCTGGTCCTTTACAGCGGAAAGATCTTTCCAAGTGTTGGTGCCGGAGTTGACAGCCAGGTGAGAGATTGTTTCATCCCCCACGGTGATGGTGCCGGAGCCATTGGACACGGCGTTCAGGTAGGCTGTGTGCGTTTCGGTCATGTTCACCTCGCGGCTGTACTTGGCCATCGATTCGTTGGCAAAGTCGATGGAGCCGTGCCCCACGTTGTAGGTGGTGAAGTTGGTGGCGCGTTCGGAGAAGAAATACTCGTAACGCCCTGCTTCCTGGTTGTACACATAGTTGGCTGTGCCGGAGTCACCACCGCCGGCTGTGACGGGCAGGGGCGATTTCTCGGAGACACCGCTGTCCTGGTTATTCATGTTCCAGTCAGCAAAAATAATATTCTCCTCGGTGACGGCCACAAAGCGGATGGTGCAGACACCACCGATGAGGAAGGTGTATGGACTACCTGCATCAATGCGGGAGCCGTCCGACATCCAGTAGTCCATATCGCCGGCACCGGCTCGGTACATCAGCGTGCCTTCCACCTTTTCCTTGATGTCCAGTATGCCGTTTTCGTTCAGGTCTTCATTCTGGGACTCTACACCGCTGTAATTATAGGCCCCGACTACATCCGTATAAATCTTGTTCTGGCGATACAGAGCCCAGTCTGCCGGGCTGCCGAGATCTTTCTCAGAAACGGAAATCGTGCGGTATTTGATAGTGTTCCCGGAGCCGACGATATAACCGCCAAATGCCGCATCGAAATGGGGGTTGTGGGCCACAGTGACCAAGTAATTGCTGCCAAAGGCTGAACCGGCGCCATAGCATTGCTGCTGGTAGCCATAATCCACCGTGCCGGTGAAATCAATCATCCCCTGCTCCAGAGAAATGCCGTGGTCCTTGGTGTCCGGGTTGTTGTCCGGGATGACGATGAGGTTATCCTTTTCGCGGATAGCCTGCAGCATCGTGCTTACGCCATTGACTTTATATCGACCGCGGTTCTGGCCGAAATCGGCGTAGACTCGCTGTGAAATATTCTCGTGCATGGCACCACCCCAGGCGGAGGTAATGGTGCTGGCGGCAACACAGAGCAGCAGAACACTTTTGCGGAGAGCTACAGGAAGATGCAGTTTCATAAAATCACCGAGGGGGATTATTCTCCATACTCTACCAGTCAGCCTGCGTATAAGCAAGGCAAAAAGTACATCATACGCCCAGAAATTAGAAAAAAACGCGCAACACTTCCCGACAACTCAGGAATGAAGAAAATGCCGATTTCGAAACGCAAAATGCTGAATCATGAGCCAGTGCGCAGCCTTCGGCGCATCTGTAAAATCAAAATCACCTGATGCAACTCAGGTGATTTTCATATTCACGCAAGGCCGGCGGGCTCTCGTCACGCCAATTGAACAAGGAGCTGTGCCAGCACGGTCATGAGGATAAGAGCCACGGGATATGCCGTGGAATAAGCAATCACCGGCTCCTGACTATCCGTCTTGGCCGTAATAGCACCCAGCGCCGGAGTGGAAGTCTGGGCACCACAGCAGCAGCCCAGAATTTCCGTCATTTCCATGCGCATCACCTTGCTGGCGAAGACATAGCCCAGCACCAGGGGAATAGTGGTAACCATCACACCCACCAATACCATGCTGACACCATGTGCTGCCAGCGTTTCCACCAATTGCTCGCCACCTTTCACACCGGCACCAGCCAGGAACAGCATGAGCCCCAGATTCATGACCAATACTCGCGCAGAGCGCGGCATATACCCTGCAATGGGACCCACCTTACCGAAATGCCCCATGATGAGCGCCACCACCAGCGGGCCACCGGCCATTCCCAGTGAGAAACCATCCCCACCACCAAAGCTGAAGGTCAGTTTGCCCAGCAGAATCCCCAGCACCAGGCCACCGGTCAGGGAAAGCATATCCACCATGTTCAATGCGGTTTCACGGTGCCCGCATTCTTTTGTGAATGCGGCAATGGCATCCGGAGTACCAACGACATGAACCACATCGTTTCGCTGGATTTGTGTATCTTCCGTGGGCACAAAGGTATTACCCAGACGGGACACGCGGGAAACGGTAATGCCGAAGTTACCCAGCGTATCCAACTGTGCCAGGGACTTGTTATCCATGTGCTCGGCCAGCACGATGAGGTCGGCAGATTCATCGTGCAGCAAGCGGATGCGGGAATCCGTGTCGAGCAGCTGCCCCAGTAGGGCGGCATCGTGCTGCAGTTTTTCCATTTCGCCCACCATCAGCACTTCATCGCCCTCCTTCAGGACATCTGCAGCCTGGAGAGGGAGCAACTGTCCGCCACGCATTTTGCGGGTTATACGGCAGCTCATGCGGTGCACCAGCTCTACTTCATGCGGTGTTTTTCCATACACAGAGGGGTTGGTCACCACAACCAGACGAGCCTTGATATCCGAGTCATCGGCGCCGGAAGCTGCCGAAGCACCTTTGCTCCCACCCACTTCCTGTTTCAACAGGCGGGGCAGCAGCTGTACAAAAAGCACAATACCCACTACACCCACCGGATACGCCACACCGTATCCGATATTGATGACAGATTCATCCAGACCCTTCAATTTGGCAGCATCCAGGGCGGCCGCTAAGGCGGGTGTACTGGTGCATGCCCCGGCATACAGGCCGGCACCCACACTCAAATCAATTCCCAGAAGCAGGCAGGCTCCCCATGCGCAAATCCAGCCACTGAAGACAATGACTAGTGCCACCAGAATCAAGTTGCGCCCGCGGCTTCGCAAGGAGGAAAAGAAACGGTTACCCACACCCAGACCGACCGCATACACAAAGAAGGCCGTGCCGATTTCCGAAATACCCTGCGGCACCTGCAATTTCAAATGTCCCGCCAGCAATGCCGTGAACAAAACTCCGGATGCCCCAAGAGAAACACCCTTTACCGTAATATTTCCCAACGCAAGGCCTGCAAACAGAATGGCAAACAATACAAAGGTGGGGTTTTCTAAGATAGAGCTCATGAAATAAAATGATTTTCTGTAATAAAACATTGAAAATGAACCGGGCTGCCGAACTGGCAGCCCTAAGCATGATACTGATTACCGACGGCGCTTACGAACGGCCAGGCGGCGGGAGCTCTTCCCTTTCACTGTGCGTTTCTTGAAGCGGGATGTCGATGCCATATTGCGGCGAGACCAGCGGTTATTCTTACGGGCACGATAGCGATGCGTGGGTCGGAGGCCATCCACAGGCAACTTGGCCACTGCATTCTTGGGAATCATGATGCTGCCCTTGCTGAAATCCTTCTCGGCTGCGAGGTAGGTTTCCTGCGTGCAGCTTTCGATAACCACCGGCATGCCGCGGTGTACACGACCGAACAAATCCACGATGTCATCGCTCTTCATGCGGATGCAACCGTAGGATGCGGGCTGGCCGATGAAGCGTTCCTCGGGCGTGCCGTGAATGTAGATACGGCGGCGATGAGTCGAACGGTTATCCTGCTCCAGGCCGGCGAGCTGAATCACGCGAGTCACAACGGGATCGCGGCCAGCGGCATCCACATCCACCACCTCGCCAGTGGGTTTGCAGCCCTTGAACACCATACCCTGGGGCTGACCTTCACCGTTTTTCTGAGAAATAGCATGAATTCCCAGCGGCGTGCGGTGGCTGCCATTCGTGTTACCAATACCGAATTTGGATGAACTGATGCTATAATCCTTAACCTTCTGCCCATCCTTGAACAAGGTAAGCTTCTGGTCGCTGAGGGTCACAGCCACGCCATCGCGCACCACAGCCTTGGGCGGGATATCCTCCGCATACAGCTTAGGACCCTGCTCAAGATACCGGCAGGATGCCAGTATGGAGCATACTCCAAGCAACATGCAGGAAAATACGCGGCGTGTCAACGTGGTCATCATAGAAAAATTGCAAAAATAGACGGGATATGAAGCTTATGCGTTACTTACTGCACGGCGTTTCTGCATGACACCGTCCACCAGACGGGCAATGGAAGCGAAACTCGTATAGAAGAAACCGAGGAAAGGAGTCATCAGCACAAAGGTGAGGTAATCGCCATTGGTGAGGTTGATGTATTCCACACAACCGAAGAAAATAGCGAAACCGAGCTCCAGCACAGGCACCAGAACGGACTTAATGGCCTTGTACCCCTTGGCTCGCTTCTCGATGGAAAGAGCCCCCTGATTGGACTCACCAAACTTGGGCGTACGAACGAACTCACTCTGCTGCCCGGCCATGGCTTCCAGCACAGCCTTGGCGTTATTCACAGCCATACCCACACCCAGAGCCAGCAGCGGAATCATGAGCGGGAACACCATGTACCAGCGACGAGGACGCACAATTAACTCTGCCGCAATGTAAAACAAGCAAACAGATATGGTCGCAAAGAAGAAAAGGGTGAAGGTGAGCAGAATCATCTGCCACTGGTCCCAGGCCCAGTCACCCGTGGGTGCCACCATGCCCGTGCAGACGGGCATAACCAGGAAGCACAGCAGAATCAAAGCCAGGTAGGAATAGTTACAGGTCAGGTGGGTTGTGGCCTCCATCTTAGCCTTGAAGGGGGCATTGGAACGCCAGATATCGAAAAGCATCTTGCGGCAGACCTGAATGCACCCCTTGGTCCAGCGGTGTTGCTGAGCCTTGAAACCGTCCATATCCACGGGAAGCTCGGCAGGGGTCTCATAATCGTTAAGATACACGAAACGCCAGCCCTTCATCTGCGCACGGTAGGAAAGGTCCATATCCTCGGTGATGGTATCATGCTCCCAGCCACCAGCATCGATGATGGTGCTTTTACGCCACATACCTGCAGTACCATTGAAAGTGAAGAAACGGCCGGAACGGTTTCGGCAGGTCTGTTCCAGAGCGAAGTGACCGTCCAGGAAAATGCTCTGCAGACGAGTGAGCATGTTGTAGTTACGGTTAATGTGTGCCCAGCGGGTCTGCACCACGCCGATTTGCGGGTCAGTGAAGTACGGCACACATACCTTCAGGATATCCGACTCCGGACGGAAGTCGGCATCCAGAATCAGCAGAAACTCACCCTTGGCCACGGCGTCCGCTGCCTCCAGTGCTCCAGCCTTGAAACCGGTGCGGTCTTCACGGTGCAGGCAAACAATATCAAATCCCTGAGCACGGTAATACTCCACCTGCTGCATGCACAGGTCGTAGGTATCATCCGTAGAGTCATCCAGAATCTGAATCTCCAGTTTATCTTTGGGGTAATCTATGGCGGTCACCTTCTTCAACAGACCTTCCACCACAAACTTTTCGTTGAACATGGGCAGCTGAATGGTCACCACAGGCCATTCCTCCCACTGTCCTTTCGGCTGCGGAACATCCTTACGGTGTTTAATGTAGAGCATGACCATGAGCAAACGGTGAAAACCATAGCCGGACATACCCACCAGCACCATGAAATAGGCAAGAAGCCAGAAGAAACTAAACCAGTATGAAGAAGAAGGTTCCATATATGTTTGCAGGTGATTCAGAGAGACGGTCACGCAGAATGCGTAGTTGCGCCATTTTTGCGTCAGCATTCCAGCAGACTCTTGACGCGGGGCGATAGTAATGTAAACTGGGTATTGAGTCAAGTCTAAATTAACCGCTCCGTATTCAAGATGAAAACGCCATTCCGTTTCTTTCTACTCGCCTCCATCGCACTGGGATTACCTGCATTGCATGCGCAGGAAGTGCCCGAGTTCAGTGAAGATGCCATAGATGCGGCTCTCGATGGCGTTCCGGAGTATGTTATCCAGGAAGACAGCAACCGCCGTCCGGGCGAAGTTCCTGCCATGTTCCGGGATGACGCCATGCTGGATGAGTCTCACTCCAACCAGGAACTGGGCATCAATGTATACACAGCTCCCTCCATCAGCAAGATTTTTGCCCAGCTGGACAATCTGCCTGCTATTCCGGAAGACTATGTGCTGCGCCGCCGCCCGGAGAACCTGCCGATGGATGCCGGTAAACTTGCTCTGGAAATGGGCTATCTGCTGGCAGATGGCTTCATTGCCGTGCGAAGCGGCCACATGAACGACATCAAACCCATTGCGCTGGATTTGTCCCGCTATGGCAAAGCCATGGGCGTGGGTGAGAAAATGAACACATATTCCGCCAGCCTGCTCGAACACGCAGAAAAAGGCCAGCTGGAGGAGTTCAAGCGCATTCTGACCACCACACAGGATGCTGTAAATGAGGAACTGGCAGCCCTGCGCGATCCCGACCTGGCACACCTGCTGGCACTGGGTGGCTGGGTGCGCGCCCTGGAGGCTTCCGCCGTTGCCATTGAGCAGAAGTTCGATGCCGCCCAGGCCATCAACATTTTCTACCCGGATGCCCCCGCCTATTTCAATGAAATCCTGCAAGGGTTGCATCCCCGCACTGCCAAGCGCCTCAAGGTAGAGCAAATGAGCGTCCTGCTCGAAAAGCTGGTGGCTGCCATGACCCTGAATGAAGGGGAGCAGCCCAGCGTGGAAAAAGTCCGCAGCATCCGCGAAACCGCAGCCAACATATCGACCATTGCCGTAGGGGCAGGTTATGAGCACTGATACACGCAGCCTTCCGGTCTATGCTCCACTGGAGCTCAGACTCATCATGTCCGGGGTGCAGGCAATGCGCCGCCCCCGGCCGGTGTATCGCTCTATTTTCCGCGTCAATATCTGCAACACCGGTAATCATCCGGTGCGCCTGCTCGGGCGCAAATGGATTCTGCGCGAGCGCAATGGCAACACCCGCATTGTAGAGGCTGCCAAAATTTTCAACGAAAGCCCGGTGCTAAGCCCTGGTGCTGTGTTTGAATGCAGCGGCACGCAGGAGTTCGACACGCCTCCCGTAGCCATGGAACTGCGGCTCTTTGGCACCGATGAGCTCGGCACGCCGTTCATCTCAGCACCGCTGCGTTTCCCGAAGAGTTGTTTTCAGCATTAATGGGAGCTCACACGCGCGCAGCGCGTGTTTTCACTTTTCACAGAACGGGCGTCAGCCCGTTTTTTCACTCAGGCGCAGCCTGTTTTCACCCCTGAAGAACCCACGCATATCATCAGGCATTCGTGCTTCATTATCGACACACGCTGCTTTTCGCATTATAATCCACGTGCTGTGAATGAACATAATTTAATGGATGAATCGATGGAATTCGCAATTGCGATTATCCTGAGCCTTGATGAAGTGGAAGGCCGCGGGGTGCTTAAGAATCAGCTATTGCGCTCTGCAACCAGTATCGGAGCCAACATCCGCGAGGCACAGTATGCCAGTAGCCGTGCAGATTTTGTTCTAAAGTTGAAAATAGCTCTTGAGGAAAGCAACGAGAGCGAATATTGGCTGGAACTTATGGAACGAACCCATATTCTCGCAACAGAAAAAGCTGAAACTCTGTTGAAAGCATGTCGCCATATCAGGTATATGCTGGTGCGTTCCGTGAATACAGCCAAGGCTAATGGACGGAGTAATTGATTTGATGGTGAATGCGCGCAGCGCGTGCGAGAACAAAACGGTATTTTCAAGTGTGAAAACAGGCTGCGCCTGAGTGAAAAAACGGGCTGACGCCCGTTCTGTGAAAAGTGAAAGCACGCGCTGCGCGCGTGCGAGAACAAGCCAGGATTACCAATTGACATCACGTGCAATGAGGTGTATCATGCCCGGCAGACATGAACACCTATAAAATCGCAGTCCTGGCGGGCGATGGTATCGGCCCGGAAGTAATGGCTGAAGCTCTCCGCGTGCTGGATGTAGTGGAAAAGAAGTTCGGCTTTGCCACCGAGCGAACCGAATGCTATGTAGGCGGCGCCGGCATCGACAACTGCGGCAAGGCCCTGCCTGCCGAGACACTGGCAGCCTGCGAAGCCGCAGACGCCATTCTCTTCGGCTCAGTAGGTGGCCCCAAGTGGGATTCCCTGCCCCCGGATGAACGCCCGGAGCGCGGCGCCCTGCTCCCCCTGCGCAAGCATTTCTCCCTGTTCGCCAACCTGCGCCCCGGCATCTGCCTGCCGGAGTTGGTGGATGCTTCCCCCGTGAAGAACTCCCTCATCCCCGGCGGGTTCGATATTCTCTGTGTGCGCGAACTCACCGGTGGCATGTACTTCGGCGAACCCAAGTTCTACGGCGAACGCGATGGCGAAACCATCGGCCTCGATACCCTCATCTACAAGAAGAGCGAGGTGGAGCGCATTGCCCGCGTGGCCTTCGAAGCAGCCCGTGGCCGCAGCAAGAAGCTGTGCAGCGTGGATAAAGCCAATGTACTGGCTTCCTCGGTCATGTGGCGCGACGTGATGAATGCCATTGCCCCCGAATACCCGGATGTTGAGCTCACCCACATGTACGTAGACAACGCCGCCATGCAGCTGGTGCGCAACCCCAAGCAGTTTGACGTGATGGTTACCGAAAACACCTTCGGTGATATCCTCACGGATGAAATGGCCATCGTGTGCGGCTCCCTCGGCATGCTGCCCAGCGCCTCCCTCAGCCACGGCTCCAATACCTTCTTCGGCCTCTACGAACCCTCCGGCGGCTCTGCTCCCGATATCGCCGGCAAGGGCATTGCCAACCCCATTGCCCAGATTCTTTCCATGGGCATGCTCCTGCGCTACACCTGCAAGGAAACCGCCGCGGCCGATGCCGTGGATGCTGCTGTGCGCAAGGTCATCGCCGCCGGCTACCGCACCGGCGACCTCGCCACCGGCGCCGAGGGCGAAATCCGCGTGGGAACCCGCGGCATGGGCGATGCTATCATCGCTGCTCTGTAAGAAAAACAAATTATTTTTCAACAATTCGCAGATTTTTCTTGTAATTATTCTAAAATAGATTATACTACGGCCATGACAACGATCGACAACCTCAAGACCGCCATTACCGGCGAAAGTACCGCCAGCGCCAAGTACGCTGCCTATGCAACACGCGCTGCCCAGGAGGGCTATCCGCTCATCGAAAAGCTCTTCGCCGCAGCCAGCCGCGCTGAGCGCATTCACGCCACCAATCACAACAAGGTGCTCGTGAAAATGGGTGAGGCTCCCATCGACCTGGAAATGCACATCGAGGTGGGCAACACCATCGAGAACCTGAAAGCAGCCATCGCCGGTGAGACCTACGAGTTCACCGAGATGTATCCTCCCATGATTGCCCAGGCTCAGGAGGAAGGCAACACCGACGCCGTGCGCAGCTTCACCTGGGCTAACGAGGCCGAAAAGGAGCACGCCGACCTCTACAGCAAGGCTCTCGCCCAGCTCGAAGCCGGCGAGAAGCTCGACCTGCCCGCCAAGTACTACGTGTGCCCGCTCTGCGGCGACACCTTTGCCGAAGGCACCGAGCCGGAGCGCTGCCCGCTCTGCAACTTCCCCAAGGCTAAGTACATTGAGATCTAAGAATCTCACGCGCCGCTAGGCGCGTTTTCACCCTTCATTTTTCACACGCCCGCGAAAGCGGGCGTTTTCATTTTACGTACATGCCTCTTACACGCCGCTAGGCGCGTTTTCATCTTTCATTCTTCACTCGTCCGCGTATGCGGGCGTTTTCATTTTATCCACGCTACCTATCATGAAAACTCGCGCTGCGCGCTCATATGAAAGATGAAAAATGAAAACATGTGCGCTGCGCACATGTAAGTTACCCTCACGTGCCGCTAGGCGTGTTTTCATTTTCTTTTATTCTCATTTTTACATCGACATCATCATCTCAATCCGTTACAATCAAGATTGTGTCTGAGAATCAGTTAATGACGGAATCCATGAACTTCGCGATAGCGACTGTTCTTACTCTTGATACGGTAGAAAAACGAGGAGTACTCAAAAACCAGTTACTCCGGTCATCTACAAGTATCGGAGCGAACATCCGCGAAGCACAATACGCCAGCAGCCGAGCCGATTTCATCGCCAAATTACAAATTGCTCTCAAAGAAAGCAATGAAAGCGAATACTGGCTTGAACTGATGGCAAATACTCAAACATTGGAGCCGGATAAAGCCGAAACACTACTGAATACTTGCCGTCGAATCAGATTCATGTTGATTCGCTCCATCAAAACAGCCAAGGAGAATGCTTAGCTTCTATATCTTACGCGCCACTAGGCGCGTTTTCACCTTTCATTTTTCACTCGCCCGCGAAATGCGGGCGTTTTCATTTTATATACGCTTCTTTTCATGAAAACTCGCGCTGCGCGCTCGTGTGAAAGATGAAAAATGAAAACATGCGCTGCGCGCATGTGAGACACCTCTCACGCGCCGCTAGGCGCGTTTTCATCCTTCATTTTTCACTCGCCCGCGAAATGCGGGCGTTTTCATTTGATGTGCGCAGCTTTTTTTCATGAAAACTCACGCTGCGCGCTCGTGTGAAAGATGAAAAATGAAAACATGCGCTGCGCGCATGTGTAAGACACCTCTCACGCGCCACAAGGCGCGTTTTCACCCTTCATTTTTCACACGCCTGCGAATGCGGGCGTTTTCATTTTATCCACGCTACCTATTATGAAAACTCGCGCTGCGCGCTCATATGAAAGATGAAAAATGAAAACATGCGCTGCGCGCATGTGAGAAGTGAAATCACTGCACCGTACTGCGGTAATCAGCACTCCGAAGAATGGCCTTCGCCTCGCCGAGGAGGAAGAAAGAACCGCAGATGAGGGTGCCGGCGGGCATATCTGCCAGGCATTCGGCCAGAGTAGCAGGAGTTGAAACGGGGGCAGAGGACACTGTCTGCACCTTGGCAGCCATCTCAGCAGGGGAAAGGATGCGGGGGGATTGCACCGGGGGCAGCACCCACTCGCTCACAATGGGGGAGAGCAGCTCCAGCACTTCATCCAGCGCCTTATCGGCCGAGCCGGCATAGATGCAGCGAGCCTTCTGCTCACCAAAAGTCTCGCGCCAGGTGCGGGTAAGCACGTGCATGGCATGCGGGTTATGCGCGCCATCCATGATGACCCCGGGCTGCACCTCCTCAAAGCGCCCGGGCCAGCTTACCTGAGCCAGGCCGAGGGCCTCCTCCTCTGCGCTGCAGAGGAAATGCGGCAGCGCACGCAGGGCAGCCAGTGCCAAAGCAGCATTGCGTTTCTGGTGTTCGCCTTTCAGCCCCAGAGGTTGGTCGCATTCGCCGCTGATTACGCGGCAATAAGTATCCATACGCTGCGCGGACTCATGAATAGCCCGCATGGCTTCCGGCTCCTGCGGAGCAGACACCGCCGGACGGTGCCAGGAAAGAATGGCGGCTTTCTCACCGGCCACCTCGTAAAGAGTTTCACCCAGATACTGAGTATGGTCAAGACCGATGGGGGTGAGCACCGCCACATCCTTGGGCACGGCATTGGTGGCATCCAGGCGGCCACCCATTCCGGTTTCCAGAACAATGAGCTCCACATTCTGCTCAGCAAACCAGAGCATAGCCACCGCCAGCACCAGCTCAAAGAAGGTTGGGCACGGGTCCCAGTCCTGCACGATGGTGCGCACCTTACCAATAAGACGCGCGGCATCTGCAGCCGGGATATTCACCCCATTCACGCGGATACGCTCGCTGAACTCCACCAGATGCGGCGAGGTGAACAAGCCGGTCTTGTACCCGGCGGCACGTGCCACGCTTTCGCAGAACGCGCAGGTGCTGCCCTTGCCATTTGTACCGGCCACATGAATGACCTGTGCCCGTGGATACAGCACACCGCAGACAGAAAGCAGACGCGTCACTCCCTCCAGCCCCAACTTGATGCCAAAAGCCTGAGTGGAATATAACCAATCAAGGGCATTGACTAATGACAATTGACTATTGACCATTGTTTTACTTTAAATTGTTGCGCGCAGTTTTTGCACTGGCAGACATAATATTGCGGAGCTCTGTTTCCTCCGTCTGCAACGGTTTTACACGTTCAGCATCAATTTCGTCGGAGCGCATTAAAAGCTCCAGCCAGTAAATTGATTCATCTGCTTCTTCCTCACAAATCTTGATTTTTGACACAAAATCTGCCGGACTCTTTGCAAGGCTTGCAGCCCTGTAATTAGCACCTACAGAAGTACCACATCGCAGTAACTGCTTGCCTAAAACCTTCGCCACCGGGCAGCGTTGCAAGTATTGACACAAGCGGACTATACGCAGTCCGAACTCAAGTGTCCGTTCTCGCAATTCCCGCGCATCCATACCAATTGTCAATCGTCAATTGTCAATCGTCAATATCTGTAGGCTTCAGCCTTGAACGGGCCTTCCACCGGCACGCCGATGTAGTCGGCCTGCTTCTGTGTCAGGGTGGTGAGGCGCACACCGAGCTTGGCCAGGTGCAGACGGGCCACCTCTTCGTCCAGCTTCTTGGGCAGCACGGTTACGGAGGGCTTGGCGGTTTCGCGGTCCTGCCAGAGGGCAATCTGAGCCAGCACCTGGTTGGTGAAGCTGTTGCTCATCACGAAGGAAGCGTGACCCGTGGCGCAGCCCAAGTTTACCAGGCGGCCTTCGGCCAGCAGGTAGAGGCTATGGCCATCCGGGAAGGTGTATTTGTCCACCTGCGGCTTGATGTTGGTGCACACGATGCCGGGATAGCCCTGCAGGCGGGCCACCTGAATCTCGTTGTCGAAATGGCCGATATTGCAGACGATGGCCTGGTCCTTAATCTTTTCCATATGCTCCAGGGTGATGATATCGCAGTTACCCGTGGTGGTCACGTAAATATCAGCCATACCGAGGGTATCCTCCACGGTGAGCACGCGGTAGCCTTCCATGGCAGCCTGCAGGGCGCAGATGGGGTCCACCTCGGTCACAATCACCTGGGCACCCAGCCCGCGCAGAGCCTGGGCGCAGCCCTTACCCACATCGCCATAACCGCAGATAACGGCTACCTTGCCAGCAATCATCACATCCGTGGCGCGCTTGATGCCATCCGTCAGGCTTTCGCGGCAGCCGTACAGGTTATCAAACTTGCTCTTGGTCACAGAATCATTCACATTGATGGCGGGCACCAGCAGACGGCCTTCGCGCTCCATCTGGTAGAGGCGGTGCACGCCGGTGGTCGTTTCTTCAGAAACACCCTTCCACTCAGGCATCCAACGGTGGAACACACCGGGCTGCTCAGCAGCAATGCGCTTCAACAGAGCCTTGATAACGCCCTCCTCTTCGCTGTCGGAAGGGGTGTTCACCCAGTCGGACCCCTCTTCCATCTCATAGCCGCGGTGCAGCAGCAGCGTCACGTCGCCGCCATCGTCCACCACCAGCTGCGGGCCCAGACCATCGCGGTGGCTCAGAGCAGCCCAGGTGCAATCCCAGTATTCCGTAAGCGTCTCACCCTTCCAGGCAAACACCGGCACACCCGTGGCCGCAATGGCAGCAGCAGCGTGGTCCTGCGTAGAGAAAATGTTGCAACTGGCCCAGCGAACCTCGGCACCCAGTGCCACCAGTGTCTCAATGAGCACAGCAGTCTGAATCGTCATGTGCAGCGAACCGGTGATACGCACCCCGGCCAGCGGCTTCTGCTCGCCGTACTTCTCACGGCAGGCCATGAGGCCCGGCATCTCGTATTCCGACACGGCAATTTCCTTGCGTCCCCAGTCCT
The DNA here is from genome assembly GCA_002358905.1 of Akkermansiaceae bacterium UBA3385. Lineage (GTDB taxonomy): Bacteria > Verrucomicrobiota > Verrucomicrobiia > Verrucomicrobiales > Akkermansiaceae > Akkermansia. The sequence continues at coordinate 16,174 of DEPT01000068.1, read as the reverse complement.
TCAGGGCAATATCGGCCACCTTATAATCAGCTGTAGAAGTCATGACGGCAGGCAGTTTACAGCGAAACGCACGGGGAGTCAATGCTAATCCACACCGCTTTAGACTTGAAAAAAGAAGAAAAACAAATATAATAACGGGCGATGAAACGCATCTACACCCTGATGACGGGCCTGGTGACGCTTGCCACCTGCTGCATGCAGGAGGCCCAGGCCGACCGCTATTCGGACTACTGGCTGCCGGAAAATATGGCAAAGCGCCAGTGCGCTTCCGTGCACCTGGGCTATGGCCCCACCCTCCCCAAGCACACTGCTGCCTACCAGGAGGCCGTGATTGAAAAGAGCGCCCCCGGTACCTACTTTGCCTGCAACAACTTCGGCTGCGGCTACATCGGCGTGCAGGAACTCGGACACAAGGACGAGAACGGTAACCCGGTACGCGTGGCGATCTTCTCCATCTGGGATGCCAAGGATTCCGGCGATAATCCTCACGCCGCGCCTGAAGAAGAACGCGCCAAGCTCATCCAGAAAGGCGAGAAGGTGACCCACCGCCGCTTTGGTGGCGAAGGCACCGGTGGCAACTCCATGCGTCCCTTCCCCTGGAAGGAAGGGGATGTCATCAAGACCCTGGTAGTGGAGCATGAGGACGGTCCCGATTTCCGCCAGATTGCCGGTTACGTCTTTGACCCCACAGAGAACAAGTGGACACTGATGAGCTGCTGGCGCATTCAGGCGCTTAGCCGGGGTCTTGGCGGCGGCTGCGGTTTCGTGGAAGACTTCAAGCGCGATGTGGTTTCCAAGACCTTCGAGCGCCGCGCCACCTTCGGCCCCGCCCTCCGCTGGGATGGCAAGCAGTGGCACGCCGCCACGGAGTTCCGCTTCACCCGCGATGGCAACCCGCTCAAGGAAATCAACTGCCGCATCGACCCGAAGCGCGGTTACTTCTCCCTGGCCACGGGTGGCAACATCAAGGAGGAGGCTGACTTCCCCGTGTTCACCTCCAAGACCCTGCCCCAGCAGCCTGCTGTGCAGCAGCCCGGCGAGGACATCATGCAGCTTATCAATCGCGGTAAGCTGGAAGCCAAGGAATACCCCGCCAGCTGAGACATATCGTTAATTTCTGTTAACCAGACCGCCTGAGAGTCCCCTCTCAGGCGGTTTTTCCTTGCCTTATCAGCTGCAAGGCACTAATATAGGGGCATGCTGATTGCACCCTCCATGCTTGCCTGTGATTTCCGCCGCATCGGTGAAGAAGCCAACCGCGCCCTCGAAGCCGGGGCAGACTGGCTGCACCTGGATGTGATGGACGGTTCCTTTGTGGACAATATTTCCTTTGGCCCGGATATCTGCGCGGCCATCCGCTCCGCCGTACCAGCAGATGCGTATCTGGATGCCCACCTCATGATTGATGCACCGGACCACTACCTGCCCCGCTTTGTGAAAGCCGGCATGAACATGATTACCATCCACGTGGAGCGCGAGGGCGCTGTGGATTTGCACGCCACTCTGGCAGCCATCCGTGCCGCAGGTATTCATGCCGGTCTGGCCGTGAACCCCGCCACCCCGGTGGAGAAAGTGCTGCCCTACATCGGTGAGCTGGATATGGTACTGGTCATGAGCGTGGTGCCGGGTTTCGGCGGCCAGAGCTTCATGGGCGAAGTGCTGGACAAAGTGCGCGTGCTGGATGCCGCCCGCAAGGAACAGGGACTCAACTTCATCATTCAGATGGATGGCGGCATCGGTGCCACCCAGGCTCCGCTCTGCGCCGAAGCCGGTGCTGATTGTCTCGTGGCCGGCTCCTCCACCTTCAAGGCGCCTGATATGGCTGCTGCCATTGCCTCCATGAAGTAATGGACAAGGGAACGCAAAGTCTGCTGAATATTCTGCTGAGCGTACTGGCACCGGTCATGGTGCTGGATCACTGCTCTATCTCGGGTCCGGAGTTCTGGCAACTGGGCACCACGGCGGCTATGTGCGTGGCGCTCGCGCTGCCGCTGGGTTTCGGCGCGTGGACCTTTGTGCAGAGCCGCAAGGTGGAGCCGCTCACGCTTTTCGGGCTGCTGGGCACCATCCTCACCGGCGTGGTCACCATCTATGCCAACACGGGCGGAGGTGAAGCTATCCGCCCCGACACCCCGTGGTGGTATGCTGCCAAGGAAGCCGCCATCCCCCTGCTGCTTTGCGGGGCTGTCATGGTCACAGCCAAGCGTAAGGACTCCCTGCTGCGTGTGTTGCTCTACTCTGATTCCCTCTTTGATATCCGCACCATCGAAAAGCAGGTAGCCGAAAAGAACCAGCAGACGGCCTACGATGCCCTGCTCTGGCGCTCCAGCCTCTTTCTCGGGCTTTCGCTGGTGGTTTCAGCTGTGGGCAATTTCATTCTTTCCCTCTGCTTCCTCCTGCCCGTGCTTGATGCTCCCGCCGCCCAGCAGGCGCTGGAATATAACTACGCCGTGGGCCGCATGACCTGGTGGGGCTACCTGGTCATCGGTGGTCCCCTGCTGGTCACTCTCGTGGCCGTTATCCGCCACCTCATTTCCCGGCTGGAAACCCTCACCGGGCTAGACAGGGACCGCCTGATGCTGCGGTAACATAGAACGCAGAAGTCAGAATGCAGAATCACCGGTTAGTGCGCAGCCTTCCGGCTGCGCGAGAAAAGGAAAATCACCTGAGAAATCTCAGGTGATTTTGTCTACTGGTGCGGCAAACGCCGCACACGAACTTATTATTCTGCATTCTGACTTCTGAAATCTGCATTCACTCACGGAGCTGTACTAAGCAGCGGCACCACATACCTACTTCCCATGGCCAGCCAGAACGGCAGCGTCACAAAGGAGCACAGCGTGGTTGCCAGCAGCACCTGAGCCCCCACGTCCGGGCGGCCGCCGAAACGCTTCGCCAGAATCACGGGAATCACCGCACTGGGAATAGCGCTCTGAATCACCATGATACGCTTGAGCAACGGGTCCACCGGCAGCACCCAGGCCAGCAGCAGGATGAGCGCCGGTGCAATCAGAAGACGCGTGATGACGCCTGCAGCCAGCATACGCGGCTGCCACACGAAATTGCGGGTCAGGTCATAGAGCGAGCAACCGAAGATAATGAGGCAGATAGGCGTGGACACCGCACCAATCATCTCTGCAGCCTTCATGATAGGCGGCAGTGCCACATACTCGCCCAGCCCCACCCAGGCAATGATGAGCGAGACCACCACGGCCAGCAGCGGCCCACGCAGCAGCATGCCGATGCGCAAATCCTTCACCCCGCCGCACATGAGAATAACCCCCAGGCTCCAGATGAAGATTTCACAGCCCATGTTGTGAATGAAGAGTACGCCCAGCGTAGGATCGCCGGGGGCGGAAAAGAGCATCTGGATGATAGGCACCACGAAGAACACATAGTTCTGCACGCCCGCGGTGAGCGTGAAGGTGCGCAGCCCCGTGCCAATCTTCAGGCGCAGCACCCAGGCCACGGCATAGGCCGCCAGCACACCGACCAGCAGTTCCAGGAAACCGCAGAGAATCCCCTGCAGCGAGAAGCCGAAGGTACTCATCACGGGATTCGCCTCCACCACCATATATTTCATGATGCTGTGGAAAATCAGGCAGGGGTAGCCCACATCCATGGCCAGCTGCAGAATCACGCTGTCGTGTTCCGGGGCAATGGCCTTCTTGTACCGCAGCCAGAAACCGATTCCGAAAAAGATGAATACCGGAATGGAAGCAAAGAATGAATTGAGAACTAGGTCAAACATGGTGGGAACGGGGAGATTGTAGCACAGCTGGAGTGAATAGTGAATAATGAATAGTGAATAGTCAGGATTTTTTTGCAGAACTTCACTTCGGATTCATCACCACCCCCGCGCGCCAGAGAAGATACCCACAGGCAATCACCAGCAGCGCCGGCCACACGGTGCACCATCCCTGGTACTGCACCGCCAGAGCGGATATTACAGCAGCCGGCACAGCCAGACTGCACAGCACAAAATGCTGCACGCTCCGCGGACGAAGCAACACTCCGAAACCCGCATAACTCAGTAAGGCTGCCACCAGCCACACATAGAACCACATGCGGTGCAGCTCCACCTGCTCCGGGTCAGCTGCCGTGAGCCAGCCGGCGTGCATGGCGCCGCTCAGGCAGTACAACGAAGCCAGAAAAGCCAGCACACAGAATAATCTCCGCCACATGACCTTATTATATCCCCGTTTCAGGCCGAAGCAAGCCCGAAATGGCTTGCGCGAAGCGGTGCGGTGTGCGATACTCCCCACATGCAGCACGAGGTTCACGTATGTTCCAATGGATTCACCACAGTGGTGGCTCCGCAGAAGGCGTTTCCGCTGGTTTCGCTCCAGGTCTGGATTGAGACCGGCTCCATTCACGAAGGCGAGCATCTGGGCACAGGGCTTTCGCACCTGCTGGAACACATGGTATTCAAGGGGACAGAGGAACTGAGTGCCCGCCAGTTGAATGAACGCGTGCCCGAGCTGGGCGGCATGTGGAATGCCTACACCAGCACCGACCGTACCGTGTTCTACATTGACGGTCCTGCCGCCCACTGGCGCGAGTTCCTGCACCTGCTTTGCCAGCTGACGCTGCACCCCGCCTTCCCTCGCGATGAGTGGGAGCGCGAGCGCGATGTCATCCGCCGCGAGATGGGCATGTACAACGACGACCCGCAGGACACTGCCTACCACGCCCTCATCCGCACACTGTTCAAGGTGGCACCGCGCCGCCAGCCGGTCATCGGCACCCGCAGCGGGTTCGATGCCCTGAGCTACGAGGACATGGTCACCTACCACCGCGACCGCTATGTGCCGGGCAACATGTTCCTGTGCGTGGCGGGCGATGTTGATTCAAAGGAGCTCTTCGATGCCGTGGATGCCGAGTTCGGTGCCGCTGCCGCCCGCCCGGCCAAGCCCGCAACACCCGCAGCCGAGCCCCGTCAATGGGGGCCGCGCACCCACCGCTGCGAGTTTGCCCAGCCCACCAGCACCCTCATGCTGGCCTGGCGCATTCCTTCCTCCAACCACCCGGATGCCGCCGCCATTTCCATGCTGGGTTCCATTCTGGGAGATGGCCGCTCAGCCTGGCTGTACAAGAAATTCCACGATGAAATGGGGCTGGCGCACGATGTATCCGTCATGCCGGTGCCCGACCGCACGGGCGAAGGTGCCCTGGTGCTGGAGTTCGATGTGGACCGCGACAAGCGCGACACTCTGCGCGATGCCGTGCTGGAGTTCATGAGCACCCTGCCCCAGGCGGAGTTCGATGAAGCCCGCCGCCGCTCCCGCCACATGATGCTCACCGGACGCCTCCGCGGACTTTCCACCGTGCAAGGCGTGGCAAATGTACTGGGTATGTCCTGGCATCTGAGCCGCAACCCGCACAGCATGGAGGAATGGGACGCCGCCCTCGCCCAGGTAAGCAACGAGGCTCTGTCCTGTGCCGCAGCCACCTGGTTCACCCCCGACCGCCTGGTGGAGGTAAGCGTAGACCCCACCGGCAGCAATACCGATGTCACTGACGCCACCTACGCAGCTGATACCAACGCACCCGTGGTGCATACCCTGACGAATGGTCTGCGCGTGGTCACACGTGTGGATAAGCGCGTTCCCCTGGCCTTTGCAGAAATCGTGTTCGGAGCCGGTAGTCAGACAGAAACCGCCGAAAACGCCGGCATCAATTCCCTGCTCACCGAGTGCATGCTGAAAGGCACCACCACCCGCAGCGCTGAACAACTGGCCAGCGAGGTGGAAAACCTGGGCGGCTCCATTTCCAGCGCTGCCGGCAACAACACCTTCAACCTCTCCATCCGCGGGCTGGCAGATGACCTGCCCACTCTGCTGGAGCTGCTGGCTGATGCCGCCCTGCACCCCACCCTGCCCGCCGAAACGGTGGAAAACGAGAAGCACGCCATGATAGCCGATATCCTGGATGCCGAGGAAGACCCCGCAGCCCTCGCTTTCCGCAAACTGCGCCGCTTGTGCTTCGGCCCGGTTTCCTACGGCAACCACCGCGATGGCTATGTGGAAAGTGTGCAAAGTCTCACCCGCGAGGCACTGCTGGCACAGCACGCCCGCCTGGTCTGTGCGCAGAATGCCGTGCTGGCCGTCGCGGGGGATATCGACCCCGCCGCCGTGCTAACCCTGGCAGAACAACTCTTCGGCGCCATGCCCGCCGGCATGCCTGCCCAGCGCACCGCCACCCCCGCCCAGAGGCCTGCGGATGCGGTGGAGATTCTGGATAAGGAACAGGCTGTGCTCGCCGTGGCCGTACCTGCCTCCAACGCCCTTTCCAACACAGCCCCCGCCCAGCTGCTTTTCGAGGAATGGTGCCGCGACATGTCCGGCCCGCTCTTCGATGAGATTCGCGAGAAACGCGGGCTGGCCTACTACGCCGCTGCTTCCTCCCTGCTCGGGGTGGATGCCGGCTGCCTGTATTTCTACCTGGGTACCGCACCGGAACAACTGGCTGAAGCCCGCACCGTGCTGGAAGATACCCTTAACCGCCTGGCCACCGAGGGCATGCCAGCCGATGCGCTGGAACGCGCCCGCTCCACCGCACTGACTGCCCGGGTACTCGCCCTGCAAAGCTGTGGCAAGCGCTGCTCCGGCATGGCGGTGAATACACTGCTCGGCCTCGGCGCGGATTACGATGACCGCGTGCCCGACCTCCTCCGCGCCGTCACCCCTGAAAGCATGAACCGCTTCATAACCTCCGTGCTGAGCCCCTCTGCCACCCGGACCTGGATTTCTGTGCGTCCTTGAGCCTGTTCAACATACGCCCAGAACTGCACGAAAGCCTTCTCTCCAAGCTGGTCAACATAACGTGTTCGCACCAAAGTTGAATCCCGGTTTCCTATCTCCAGTTGCAACTCCGAAAATAGCTTAAGAGACAACTCGCAAAAATATGCATCAGCGCATCCTGAGGCCAGCGTAGTACACATCCAAGACAAAGGTAACAGAAAAGTACCGACTCATAGGTAACAGGTAGTTTCAGGACATAGGTTACACTTTTGGATGAATATATGGCATAATTCATTTATGCCATGGAACAGCGAGAGTAGTAACCAAATGAGAAGCGAATTTATCCAGCTTGTAAGTCAGCCGGAAGTTTCCATAGCTGAGGCATATCGGGCATTTAATATCAGCCGTAAAACCGGTTATAAATGGCTTAATCGATAAATAAGATGGAGAATCAGGGCTGATAAAATCAGAGCCGAAAGACTATAAATCGACCTACTAAGTTGTCCGAGAAAGTTCTGTTGCGCGTACTGAGCATCCAGGTTGCACATAAACACTGGGGTGCTGATGGCAGCGCAAGTTTTTTCTGTAAAATCTCGGTCATTGGAGCAAAATTCGTTTGAGGTTTAGGTTAAGCAGCGGGATTTACAGGCTGAGACGAGGCTGCCTGCAGCGCCTCAGCCGCTTGTTGAAGTTTCTCCGGGGAAACGTAAGCCTTACCGCTAATACCCTCCCATTCATCGGAGAGGTCCATAGCTTTGGCGGTTACAATTCTGAGCAAGGAAACTTCAAAGGGGAAGATGGTGATAACGTTTGTTCTGCGTTCGAGTTGTCTGTTGATGCATTCCATGATGTTGGAGGTTCTGAGCCGTCGCTGTACCTGCTAGTGTAAACTTTGGGACACATGTGATGGAATACACTAGTACTGGAGGAAATCCTTTTTAATGCATTCGGCGCAAAAAAACAAAACCGAGGAAAGTCAATAAGAAGTCCCGACATCGAAATGCGTCTGCCCTAGCATAACATGTTTCGTGCTTGACTTACGGTTTTCAAATTCGTAATCTAAAAACAGCGCAAAATCAAATCATGGAATTAATATATACAGCACTCATTAAATTCATACCAGTCATCCTGCCCACTACGGCTCTGATATATTGTGCATATCGCTTACCATTCCACGCTACCCCAATACAACCTCAACAAAAGATTGATAAAGTAAACTTAATATACATTACCATCTGCGCCCTGACCGCATATACATTACTAGCCCTACTCCTCAGCACCAGCTGGGTTAAAGGAGATGAGTGGTTCTTTATTTCTGTCTATGAAAATAGCGGGATTACATCTCGCTTAGAAACGGCATTTAATCGCTATCTGACTTGGGTATCCAGAGGAGGTGAATTTTATGGAACACTCATTGGCTTATCATACAATAGATGGCAAAACTGGCTACTTGTTCCTCTTGTGGTAGTATTGGCTCCGTTTGCCTTTTATACCATGTTAAGAGTAAGGCCGACTGACTCCATCTTTTCCCCTAGAGGCACACTTTTCTACCTATCCATACTCTGTCTTTGTCTTGTCGGTATTTACATCCCGGCATGGCGCAATTATTGGTGTTATGCAGCAGCAGTGAATTATCTCTTTCCTACAGTGTTTATAGTGTGGTTTCTCAGTTTCTATCGCAATGACGCAGGAACGCAAAAATCAAGAACACCAAAATGTATACTCCTCTTCTGTCTTGGGGCATTAAGCGGATGGGGTACAGAATGCATGACTGCCATTGTCCTCCCTGTTCTAACAAGCTGGGTACTATATAATCTCTTCTCCGGAAAAAACAAACTCTCTCTACATTCCTACTGGGGATATGCCGGTTTTATCTTTGGGAGCTATGCATTATTTGGGTCTCCTGCACTGGCAACAAGAGGAAAAATCGTTGCTGATTCACTAGGAAATCGCCTTACCGGCATGAGCGAAGAACAACTTACGAACTTTCTCAATAATCTTGATTCCGCTGCAGTTGAATCACTGCGTGGAGCAAGTGGCATCATCAGCCTTAAGGACATTCCTTTACTGAAACACATCTATTTTATTCCTTACATTTCCGAATTATTTATTTCATGCTGCATCGTTGGTTTGATAGCATTTACTTATCTTTTTATAACAACAATATTACAAAAGGAAAACAGAATGAGGAATGTTGCCGTATCATGCGCATTCATGATTATGGCATGGGGGTGTGCCTTTTCTTATCTGGTGCAGTGCATACCTGGACAAATAAGCTTCTTACCACCCTGTTTCATCATCATAGCCGGTTGCGGTTACTTAATGTTGAGAATCCAGAGAATAGTAGCGTCCGCTTTTCTCGCTATAGTCCTTATCATTGGCACATTCTTGACCTTCATTCCTGCAGGAATTGAAGCATGGGAATATAAAAAGTATGAAAGAGCAAGACACGAAACCATCATCAAATTAAAAGAACAAGGCCACACAGAAATCAATTTACCTCCTCCCTACCCATCACGGCCCAATGACCCCATTCTGCTCATTACAGCCCAGGATCTCCAGAATGACCCAAAGGCTTATCCCAATTCATTGGTAGCCGATTATTACAAACTTCAAAGCATAAGCCAAGCCCCCCATACAGAGAGTACGCCTACCCATCATCAATCATTAGAAGTAAAACCATAACAATTCTTGCAAACAGGTTGAAGAGCGGGCATACTAAGAAGCATGACCACCCTTCACATGATTACCTTCCGATGCCCGGAGCTGCTCTTCATGCAGCTGGAAGAATTTGCCCGTCAGCGCAAGCTGGACCGCACTTCGGTGCTCAAGCTTGCCTTGCATTATTACCTGAACGCCCTGCGCCACCAGTACCCCAATCAACAGAGCTGAGGCCTCGGAACAACCCTCCCGCTGCACCCATCCAGGCGCCCTGGCTCCTCAAGCGCGCCTGGGTGGACTGGGAGCGCAAATCCAACGCATCATAAGCACCCTGACTGCGGATGGTGTTTGCCTCCTGCAGAGCAGCATTGGTCCGCTGGTTGATATCATCTTCCAGGCGTGTGGCAAGATCCCGTTCCCGCACCACGGCTGTGCCGCTACCCTGAATGTGGGAAGCGGCGGCATCTGCCGTAGCTGTAGCAAGTTGCATCTGCGCATTGCGTTGCTCTCGGCGCTGGTTTTCCATAGCGGTGCGGGTAATGGCGCCCGCTTGTTGTTCAGCCAGCCGCCGGCGTTCTCCGGCAGCAGCTTCTGCTTCTCGTGCCTGTCTGCGCTCGGCAGAAGCCTCCATCGCCTTACCGGCCACTGTGGCGGCGGCACTTAATAATGTTACTGCAGTTGTGAATCCCATGCACATGGTTGTATACCAGAATGCACGGGCGGGCGAGATAAATGCAGGATGAGGTACTGCTTTCCAGGCAGACAATCACTTCACCCCACGCCGGGCAATTATCTTAACCGGGACCGGCAAGGGCATGGCCAGCCCATCTGCCACTGACTGGCACTGCTCCTCATTCAGGCCGGAGATAATGAACTGAGTTCCCAGCTCCGCATGCACAACGGGCGCGCTCACCACCACACCATCCAGCAGAATAGCCAGGCGGTCCTTTCCCAGATTCATACCGCGGGTCAGCCGTGCAAGGCTATCCGCCCCGCGCTGGGTGAGCATGAACTCTATGCACGGACGAAGCGGATCCAGTGCCGCACGGTCCACCTCCAGCTCCGTCACCAGCATATTCTCCGCCTCTGCTTCCTCCGGTTTCTGAACCACCAGGTATTCAAAATGGGTAGACCCATCCTCCGGAGAACGCACCTGAAACTCTGCCAGCATGTAGCCCGCGGCACGCAACCGGTGCGGAATGGACGGCAAAGCCGGCGCTGACTCACCCGGTTCATGATCTTCCTCATAGGCCACCACTGCGGTTTCATACGCCACCAGCATCTCCTGCACCTCACCATCGCGCACCAGGATATCGCTGTCCGGATGCACCCGGAGCAACTGCAGGTTTGTGCGTTCATTCAGCACAGATTCGAGTTCATCCAGCGTCTCCGTATATTCCTCCATGCGAGGAATCAGGCCATTATTCACCTGTACAACGAAATTCTTTCCATCCCGTTCCACTTTCACCCCACGAAGCCCCACCATTTCACAACGGAAACGGATAGCCGCCATCATCCTTTCTTCCTCTCGCCCGGTCACCTCGCGCTCACACTGCGGCTCCAGCACCAGCTCCCGGGCAGGCAACGCCACCGCAGCCGGTTCCGGCACGGACAGTTTCACACCCGATAACGGAGCCAGCACAGACAGGATACCCAGCAGCAGAGTCAGAAGTGACATATCGGGTATTCTAACATGCCGCGCCTTGAATGCAAGTGAATTATTGACGCAAAACGCGCACGCGCGAAGAAAATGACGCCCTGCAGACTTGACGCAGAGCAAAAAACTGGCAGAATGGTGCGGTTCACCTACTAGCATCATGTTCCAGTTCTTACAGAGCATCATTCATACACCGGCATTCTACTTCATTGTGGGCATTCTGCTCATCGTGTTGTTTTTCTGGTATCTGGCAGCAGAGGAAGACAAGGTAAAGCGCAACGCAGGCACATTCTTCATCATTGGTCTGTGCTCGTTCTCCCTGCTCTCCCTGTTCCTCAACGGCATGCACTACGGTATCGATATCCGTGGCGGCGTGGAACTGACACTGGAAGTCCAGCCTAAGCTGGACGACCACGGCCAGCTGACCCCGCCCTCTCAGGAAGACATGCAGCAGGCCTGCGATATCCTCAACGAGCGTCTTAACGCCACAGGTACCAGTGAAGTGCAGATCCTTCACTCCGGTAACAAGATTCTCATCCAGATTCCCCAGCAGGACAGCGACCCGGACAAGAACAAGGAAAAACTGGACGCCATGGTCAAGATGCTGACCAAGATGGCCAAGCTGGAACTGCTCGCAGTCTATCCCGAATCCGAACGAGTGATTGCTGATTCCGAAACGTACGAACGTATCACGGCCTATGAGGAGAAGCTTGCTGCTTATGAAGCAGAGCTTGCCGCAGGCAACACCAAGGCCCGCAAGCCCGCCATGCCTCGCATCCCCTCCAAATTCGGCTTGAATGACTACATGATTCTCCCCTACCCCCACATTAACGAGGAAACAGGCATGCCCGAGCTGGACAAGCACGGCCGCCCGGTAGTGGAATACATGGTGCTGCAGAAGCCCTATGCCGCTATGCAGAAGGACATGTACATCACCGGTAAGGAAGTTTCCCGAGCCCAGCCGGACTACGTCCGTAAAGGCTATGTGGACGTTGTGCTGAACCGCACGGGTGCTGACCGCATGGGCCGCCTGACCGGCAGCATGCAGATTGGCCGCGACCGCCTGGCTGTGGTGCTGAATAACCAGATCAAGTGCGCTCCTGTAGTACAGGCAGTTCTGCACAAGGATTTCAACATCAGCGGTCTGAATGGCAAGGGCGAACCGGAGGATATCTCAAAGGCTCTGGCTAACCCGCTTTCCAGCGACCTGAAGGTGGAAGGCCGCAAGGATGTATCTGCCCAGCTGGGGCAAAGCGCACTGGAGCAGAGCGGCATTGCCGGTGCCGTGGGTCTGCTTGGCGTGTTCCTCTTCTGCTACTGGTACTACCGCAGCGCCGGCATGGTGGCCATGGTGGGTCTTACCTTCAATGCCATTGCCCTGCTTGGTCTCATGAGCCTGTTCGGCTTCGTTCTCACCCTGCCGGGTATCGCCGGTATCGTACTGACCATGGGTGTAGCCGTGGACGCCAACGTGCTCATCTACGAACGCATGCGAGAAGAACGCAACGCAGGTCGTCCCTTCCTGGTCTGTCTGCGCCAGGCATACGAGAAAGCTTTCTCCGCTATCTGGGACTCCAACATCACCTCCCTTATCACCGCCATCATTCTTTTCTGGATTGCAAGCGGTTCAATTAAAGGCTTTGCCGTGACCACAAGCGTAGGTATCATTACATCCCTTATCGGCGCTGTGGTAGTAACCCGCGTATTCTTCTTCTGGGCAGAGCACCTGGGTCTGCTCAAGGAATTCACCTTCGCCCGCGCACCCTTCCAGGGCAAGACCTTCGACTTCATGAAGTATCGCAAGCACGCCATGATTGGCTCCTCCATCATCCTGCTTGCCGGTCTGGCATATTCCGTATTTGTCCGCGGCGAAAGCGCCCTGGGCGTTGACTTCATGGGTGGTTCCACCTCCACTTATGTGGTTCCCTCCGATTCCAAGCTCGACTATAAGCAGATGGAAAACTACGTGGAAAACATGAAGCTTTCCAAGAAGGCCACCACGCAGCAGTTTACCTCTGCCACCGATACCAGCATCAAGATCCGCTGCGCCAGCAAGGAAGAAGCCCAGCGTATTGACACCGAACTCCGCGCCAATGTTCCCGGTGTGAGCGAACTGCAGGCTCCCTCCATCGAAGAAGTAAGTGCCGCCCTCGGTTCCGCCTTCTTCAAGACTGCCCTCATCGCCCTCGCAGCAGGCATGCTCGGCATCACCATCTACCTGGCCATACGCTTCGAATGGTCCTTCGCCATGGGTGCCTTCTTCTCCACTCTGCACGACGTACTGGCCATTATCATCCTGGTCGTCGTCATGGGTACGGAGCTGAGCATCATCCATATCGGTGCATTCCTCACTGTGGCCGGCTATTCCATTAACGACACCATCGTTATCTACGACCGCATCCGCGAACACCTGCGCCTGGCCGAACCCGGCGAGAAGCTCATTGATATCATGAATGATGCTATCAACACCACCCTGTCACGTACGCTTCTCACCTCCGGTTCCACCATTGCTGCTCTGATTGCCCTGCTGGCACTGGGCGGCCCCTCCATGTGGGACTTCTCCATCACCATGCTCATCGGTATCTTCATCGGTACCTACTCCTCCATCTACATTGCCTCCCCCGTGGTACTCTACTTCGACAGCCGCGGCGACCTCCGCAAGGAACTGCAGGATGCAGAGGATGCAGCAGGTGCCTAAACATCACACCCAGGCGTGAAGCGCAATCTCTTCTACTCCCTGCTTCTGCTCTGTGCCGCCCTGTTTGCGGCGGCCGTGTGGGGCTCCGTGGATTGCGGTTCCCGCCTGGATTCCGATTCCCTTACCCCTGAGGTGGTAGACCACCTCAGGGGTCTCATTTACTTCCATTTTGCGCTGGCCCAGCTCGCCGTTGTCGCTGCCCTCATCCTGGTGTACTGCCACCATTGGAAATGGAAACGCAGATATCTGATTATCAGCTACAATGAGCACGGCATGCAGCTGAATCCGCCTGGTATTCGCATGCCGCGAAGCCGGGTATACCGCTGCCACCTGGGCAACCTGAACACCGCTGAACTTCCGCCGGCAGATGCCCCCATTCTGGTGTATCCCATGTTCATGCTCAGCGGCAGCAGCAGCGGACACAGACTCGTGGCAGGTCTGCAGCAAGCCTACAGGAACGCCGGCCGCGCACCACAGCTATACTTCCAACCTGTGCTGGGAGCATCTCCCTGGCTGGCAGAAACAGCCGCCAGAACCCTGCGCCCCCGGCTCACTCCGGAAACCGGCATTCTGATTGTTGCCCACAACTCCAGCCTGCCGGAGCCACCACCGGAACCCGCCCTTTTCTGCCGCCGTCTGCGCGAGCAACTTCCCGGCACAGAAATAGCCTTGGGCTACTTTAACCAGGAGCCCGATGCACTGGCTGCACTCCGCAACATGAAAGCAGAGCATGTGCTCCTTCTGCCGTTCCTGCTCACAGAGGGAATCCACACCTGCCGCGACCTCCCCACTCCGGAGCACGCCGCAGCCTGTGGCAAATCACTCACCCGCCTCCCTGTGCTCGCCTCCCTGCTCGATTCTCAATCATGAAACTTGCCCTCAAAGTAACACCCGGCGCAAAAAAAAATGAAATCCTGGGCTGGGAGGACGACTACCCGCAGGTAGGTCGTGTCCTCAAAGTCAAAATCGCCGCGCCACCCGTGGAGGGCAAGGCCAATAAGGAAATTGTGCTCTTCCTGGCTAAGGTACTCAAGGTGTCTAAATCTTCAATCGAAGTCGTTCACGGCACCAGCGGACGCATCAAACTGGTTGAAATCCCGGACAGCACCGACCTGAGCATACTCGGGAGTTGATGTAACGGATTTGCCTCCTGCAAATCACAACGCTTCAATTTTTTTGCCGATAAGCCAGGCGATTGATGAATTCCGCGTGGTTGTGCTGAATTTTTGAAATTCGCAGCAGAATTATCTTGCAAAAATCTCAAAGCAGGTTATGATGAGTATTGCAGAACGGTAGCGCTGCTTATCGGTATTCTGCACAGAAAACCAAACCAAACCAATAGAAAGAGGTAATAACCATGCCGAGTGATACCAATATTACTGTTACGGGCCGTCATATTGAAGTGACTGATGCCATCCGCGATTTCGCCACCAAGAAAATCGAGGCCATCCATATCGACTATCCCAAGATTGTGGAAGCCCGTGTCGTAGTGGATGTGCAGAAAGACCGTCAGATGGCTGAAATTGTGCTTTTCTGCGCAGATCACATCACCATCCAGGCATCTACCTCTTGCGCCGACATGTACGCAGCCATCGATGAAACGGTGGCCAAAATCATGCGCCGCATGCGCAAGCACAAAACGCGCCTCATGAAGCACTACCGCCCGCACCGCTCTCAGAGCATCCGCAAGCTGGATGAAAAGGTGTACGAGGAAGAAGTGCTCGACTACGACGTGGACACCGATGCACCGGAGGACCCGAAACCCGTCCGCATCTCCCGCGAAGGCTACGACCTGCGCACCATGTACAAGGAAGATGCCATCATGGAGCTCGAAATCTCCGGCAAGCCCTTTGTGCTGTATCGCAACGCCCGCCGCAATGTGCTGCAGATTGTCTATCGCCTCAGCCCCGGCGAATATTCCATCATCGAACTGGGCAATGAACTGAAGGCTTAAGTACATCATTTCATCACATACTCTGGCAATTTTCCAGGCCGCGCCATCAACGGTGCGGCCTGCTTTTTGTACTCCCCGAAAGAAGACTAAACCCCGCATGAATCGAGTTTTTTTAGAGATGCTCTGATGAACGCCTCTATCAACTCAGCAAATGGCGATTTGGCGGGGGCTCAAATCCTTCGGAGCACGGGACTTCAGTCCCGAAAACATAACCGTTGGGGGGACTAAAGTCCCCCCGCTCCGACCAGAAACATCCGCCCGACAAACTCCAATTTGGCGGGCTGTTTCGATTTATCAGAAGCCACCCTAACAACAATCCAACAGAGTGCACTTTTTTCATCGTGCTTTACTATCCTATGAACACCATGTCGATAAGCGCCCTCTTCCGCTTTCAGCATCGCCTCTGCGCACAAAGTGAGATTCCGTGACTTACTGAATTTTCCACGTCCCCGCCTCGCATA
>DEPT01000020.1:48727-60482 GCA_002358905.1 Akkermansiaceae bacterium UBA3385 | reverse complement strand
AGCTGCACCGCCATGCTGCGGTTGGCCATAGCATTCACGAAAGCACGGCTGGCTTCCAGCTGGCCCCAGTTGCTCTGCACCAGTGCATCGGCCACCGGGTTGGGCTCAGTCTCCACAGCTGCGGTGCTGATGGCGGCTTGCTCAGTGGCAGCGGTAGCCACGGCCTTCTGTTCTGCGGCTTCTGCTTCTTCTGTATAGAATTCCTGGTACCATTCGCCCGTTACCGTCAGGGTAATGGCGTTGCCCTTGCGTTCCAGAATGCAGTCTTCCTCGCTCACACCGAACAAGTCATACAGACTGCCGCTGTAGGAGAAGGTCTTGCAGGTAATCACCTTGTAGGTCTTGCCCTGCACGTAATCGTAGTCCAGAATGATGGCACTGCCGCTGTTGATGGTCAGTGCACCCTTCACGGTCAGTGACTGCGGCTTGCTGCCGGTCAGCGTCAGGGTGGAATCCTTCAGCGTCAGGGAACCTGTGGTCAGCTTGTCGGTCATGAGCTCACTGGCGTTGGTCAGGGTGGTATTCCCCTTCACCGTAATCTTCTGCACGGTAGCAGTGGCTTCATTGGGATCCATGTACAGGCGGGAGTCATCCATGCTGAGGTTGCCGACTGTCAGCTTGCCCTTCACGGCAGCCACAGAACCATTCTTGAGCGACATGTTGCCCTTGATGCTTACTGAGGAAGCCTTGGCGGATTCATACGCATAGAAACCGCTGCCGTTCATGCTCAGATTATTGGCGCTGACCTTGCCGTAGGAGTGCAGCAGGGCCATTTCACCCATGTTGATGTTGGAGCTCTTGCCCATGGACAGACCCTTGCTGCCGGTCTTCAGTACAGCATCGGCCTCCACGGTCAGATTGTTGGCGGTAATCTTGCCCGTCTCACCCATCTTCACATTGCCGTCCACCAGCACCTTGCCGGTACCGGAAAGGGTGCCGTTCACCGTGCCGCCGCTCAGAGTGGCTGTCTTGGTTACATTGATGGTGGAACCCTTCTGCAGCTCACCGCTTTCCAGCGTATAGGTACCCGTGAACTTCTTGCCGCTCTTGATAGCCGCCGTGCCATCCTGGATAATATCGTTGGAAATGGCCTTGGAGCTCAGGTTCAGCGTACCACCATTCAGGTAGACGTCACCCTTGCCGAGAGAACTGGTACCCTTTACCTTGATGGTACCGGATTCCAGATAGGTATCACCTGTCCACGTTCCGTTGCCATCGTTCAAGGTCAGCGTACCCTTACCATCCTTCGTCAGGTCGCCATCACCGGTAAGAGAACCGGGCTTCTTCTTGCTGTTCTTCAGGGTCAGATTCTTTTCGATGTCCACCGTAATGGCACCGGCATTCACCTTGCCGTCCAGCGTTATGGAACCCTTGCCATTGAGAATCACTTCGGTGTTCTTGTCGATGTCGCCACCCACAAGCACGGGGCCACTCGGGCGCAGCTGCTCCATATCGCCGGGTTCATCCGGAGTTACCGGGGTGTCAGGAATGCCGGGTTCATCCGGAGTTACCGGAGTGTCGGGAATACTGGGTTCATCCGGGGTCACCGGGGTGTCAGGAATGCCGGGTTCATCCGGAGTTACCGGGGTGTCAGGAATGACGGGGGTATCCGGAGTCACCGGAGTGTCGGGAATATCGGGTACTACCGGGGTGTTCATGACCAGCACCAGATCATTGCCCTGGATGTTCAGGTTGTAATTCTCCACCCCCTGCAGGGTGAGGGCTCCCACGTTGCCGGTGATGGAACCGGCAGAAATCAGCGTGTAGCTGTTACCCTGGCTGTAGGTGCCGTCCAGGATAATTGTGGCAGTTCCCAGTGTCAGGGCACCCGTGATATCCAGGCTGGTGTTGTGCAGGGTAAGTGAGCCCTGATTCAGCGTCAGTGAACCGTCAATGGCGGTGTCTGCCTTGGCATTCCATCCGGCGCTGCCTTTCAGCGTGAAGTCACCGCTCAGGGAGCCGCCGTTGAGCGTTACCCATCCTTTGGTAATGCTGCTGGCAGATCTGGTTGCGTTAACCAGGGAGCCGCCATTCAGCATCACGTTGCCCAGCCCCAGAGCCGCAGCGTTGTGCATCTTCACGGTGCCTTCGTGGATGTAGGTGCCGCCGGTGTAGGCATTGGCGGTGTGAATTTCCAGGGTGCCGGCGCCGGTCTTGGTCACCTTGGCGGCGCCCGTCAGCTGACCGCGGCCCTTCCAGGCTACGGTGCCTTCTTCATTGCCTACTTCCACTTCATACGGTGTCAGGTAGCCGTCCAGTGCCACTTCAGCTGCGCTGTTGAAGATTACGCCGTCACCATTGTAGTAGTTCTTGTCGATTACTTCGCCACTCCACAGTTCATCGTACAGACCTGTGCCATCGGCCCAGGTACCGCTGCTGGCGGTCCATTCCAGCCAGGCGGATTCGGTACGAACAAAGAGGGGAATCTCATAAACCAGCGTATACTGCGTGCCGGTTGTATCTGTAATGAAGTACACATCGCTGTCTTCCCAGGTGCCGATGGACTCCGCATCGCAGACACCTTCAAGCTTCGTCTTCGCGTAGTTCTTTTCAGACCAGGTGAAGTCATCAGAATTGAAGGTCAGAATCTGGTACATGCCCGGAGTCAGCCCCTTCTCGGTACCGGATTTGAGCTCAATGGTACCGATGGTGCTGATGTGGGCGGTGCCGTCTTCTGTGGAGCTGAGCGTCAGCGCCGCTGTCTTCTTGTGCTCACCGGTCAGATGGAAGGTCCACTTCGTGCCCTTGATTTCATCGGCGGAAATAGCGCCGGAAGCAAGTTCATTGCAACCGAAGAACTCGACATCAGTGGTGATGATGTCTTCTTTGCTGCTGATGGAGGCATATTCCAGGCACATGTTGCCGCCAGCTTGGTTGAAGTTTCCGCTGCTGATGCTGGCATCTGCTATATGCAGATGTCCACCATTGTGATTGAATGAGTTAGTTGCTTCTACATGCACGCCGTCCATCAGGTACACATCGCCGTCATTCACATTCACGGATTTTGCCTGGTAGAGTCGGGAAGCTTCGATTTCTGCTGCGGTGACGTTGCCCACACCCTTGATGGCGACCAGGTCTGCGTAGGTGGTTGCACCTGTCAGGGTGACCGTGCCCAGCATGTCCGTCTTGTTCAGGTTGAGCGTATATGCAACAATGGAATCGTGAACATCGATGGTCTGCTGGTACTTGGCTTCCAGGTTTACCGTCTTGTTTGCATAAATGGATTGCAGGGTCACGTCTGCGCCATTCTTCACATAGTTGCCGCGGAGGAGGGTGCGCTCGTTATCCGAGATGGTGAGGTTACCATTATTCATGTAAATCGCACCGCCGGCGGCAGAATCTGCACGCAAGGCAATAGCCCGATTGTTGGTGATGTGCAGAGATTCGGCTCCTGTCAGCGTAATATTCGCGGCATCGTCGCTGAGCAGGGCACCGCCCTTGGCCACGCCGGTAATGTAGGTTACTGCGGCTTCATTGTTGCAGATGTCAATCGTGCCGCTGGCACTGATGGTCATGTTATAGGCGCTAACGCAGGAGTCGAACATAGCGCCACCCAGTGCATTAAGCCCGGCTGTTGCCTTGTTGTCGCTGAGAGTGAAGTTGGTGACACGCGTCATCTTAATCGCGCTGGTGGCATCTATGGCACCGCCGCGAACGGTGCCTTCCTCACCGGCAATGGCCTGGTTGCCCGTGATGACGACATCGCCCAGATCCTTGAGGTTAAACTCGCCAGTGACATAGATTGCACCACCACTTACCTTTGACTCAGCCTGGCTCAGGGTGTTTTTCAGCTCAAATTTGGAACCATTGGAGATGGTCGTGTCCGCGCTATCGAGACACACGGCGCCGCCTTGCACAAAACTCATGTCACCATCTGCTACGGCCTTGTTATTCGTGATGCTGAAGTCGGTGAACTTATCGACTGTCAGGGAGTTCATGATAACACCGCCATATATGCCGGAGGAGTTGTCACAGTGGTTCTGCGTCGTATTTTCGTTCAGGATAATGGATCCGATATTCGTTAATGTTGTGCTGTGAGTGCCTGCATGGATGCCGCCCAGAATACCATACAGGTTATTTTGTCCATCCTGGTTGGCCTCCACAAGTTCTTTGAGGTTCTTGCTGACCTCGAAGCGTGCTACTCCATCAATTTTCGTGGTTTGGCTGTGAGACGAGATTTGACTTGACGGCGTGCTTTTGGAAATAACAGAGTTACCAGTAATGGTTACTGTTGCAGCTTCTTGCTCCGTAGAAAGGGTTAATTTCCTCCATAAGCCAAATCCCCAGCCGCCTACATTCATTTCGTTGCCGGTGATGTTTATAGTCTTGAAATCGCTGGCAGAAAGCTCATCAATCATATAAATCATACCATTTGCACTGGCAGAAACCGTGTTCTTATTAATGGTCAGGTTATCAACATGTTCAAAAACCATATCCGAGAACAATCCATGATCGTCAGTATAATACTTTGTCCAGTGCGCATTCTCGCTGAAATCAGCCTTATCGAAGTAGCTGACGTTGATAGCGGCTGATGCGATGCCGTATTTGCTATACGACTTGTTCTTGCTGATTTCGAACAAATCTGCCTTATCTGTGATGGCCCCGGTAGTATCCGTGGTATATTTGCCGCTGACGGTTATATTCGCACTGCTCAGAGCAGACTTTGCTTCACAGGTTTCCGCATTGCCCATGGTATTGCCGGTGACGGAGAAACTGGTGCCGATGTTGGTGAAGGTCATTGCCCGGTTCGACAAAAGCTCTCCGCTGATAGCAGTGTTGTTGGTGATGTTCACCTTGCCTATATCGGACAAAACATGGTTTTCATTACTGGAGTGCTTGTAAAAGATGTTTGTGGCGATGATATTGTCGGTATAGGTGAACTCGCCCAGGTTTTTGATGGTCATGGGCGCTACGAAGTTATCAAGGTATATGAATCCGCCCTTCTTTTCGGGCTGGTTCATATTCTTGACCAGAATGCTGCCGCAATCTTCGATGATTAAGCGACATTGGTTGTTTCCGCCATTGTAGATGTTCAGAAGCCGGGATTCGCTTTCATTCACGACGATACTGTCAACATTTCTGAAAGTGAGGTCAACAGAATGGAACAAGCTTGCGCCTTTGTTTTCTTCAAACGTGACCGTACCGACGTTTTCGAAGGTAACGGCATTTCTGTCTGAGCTGGTATAGCCATACGCAATGGCTGCCGTGCCGCTATTTCCCCTGAAGGTGGCAGAATCAGCATTCTCAATCTTGAAGGAGAAACTGTTATTACCCACGAGACCACCACTGTATGACCCCTTGGCTTCATTGTTTTCAAAGGTGAGTGCCTTGACCTTATTGAAATGGAAGTGACTGCCATCGGCCCCCAGGGAACCCGTGCCGCCGGTGTAGGCATTGGAGTAGGTGAAGGAGTTGGTATCCTGAACCAGCAAGCTCATGCCCAGTTCCTTGACGGCGACCTTGCCGGAATCTTTTGATACAATGAACTGGTCATCGACAAGGTCCACGGTTTCGTATTTCCATTCCGTGACATTGCCGGCATCATCGACCTGAATGGCCTTCTTGACCACCAGCTGCTGGCGGTTGCCGTCAATCACCATATCATTGTAGTTGCTGAAGGTGATGGGATGCTCCTGGGTGGAATGCTTGGCCAGGGAAACAATCCACATGCCGGGGGCATTCTCGGAGGAGCAGTGCAGGATGAAGTTATCGCGCACGCCATCGCCGTCTTCATCGCCATTCTTATCAATGGCAATACCGGAGGTGTGAGTTGTGGATGCTGTGCAGTTGCCGTTAGAATTGAATACGCAATTGTGAACCGAGGTGACGGCGAAGATATCCCAATACTTCACCTGGAGAGGATTTTTGATGGTGTAGGAAATTCCGCCGGGGGAGGTGACACGGGTTGAATCCCAGGTCCAGTCCCACAGCGAATAGTCATATTGACTGTGACCAGAGTAATAAGTAGTACTACTTGTTATGTTATAACTGGCCTGGGCGAGCTGCGTGGTGGCTGTGGCTGCAAAAAGAGCCATGATGCAGGAACGGAGAAGAACAGGTAAGTGGAGTTTCATGTGAAAACGGGGTTAAGATTAGATGAGAAGGTGAATGGTGTAAACGGAGCTTTACCGGATAAGTATAACAGATAGGTTTGGTTTTGCAATTATATTTTTCCTGAAATATATAGAGTGATGAGTTTTCGAGTTGATGAAGGAGAGGGAAGAGCCGGGCTTTTCCATGAAAGAAGCGCATGGAAAGGGAATTTTGTCTGGTAAAAGTGAAAAAATGCAAAAAAAACCGGAAATTCGGGTCTGTTTCAGATTTGCTGGTCTACGTATGCGGCACAACGTGCCGCTTTCGTACCGCCGCCAGGTGGTATTTCATGTGCGGCGATAGCCGCGCTTTCATACGCCCTCAGGGCGGATTTCATCACGGGCTTGCCCGTGTGTTTCATTGAGCGTAGCGACTGGTTTCCGCTGCATTAGCAGCGGAACTTTCCTTTCTGCCAATATAATCGTTTGAGTATTCATTGGGAAGCATAAAGCATTGAAAAAGCGATTTTTTTCAATGAGATGCATTGAAATAACCGTGCTCTACATCGGCAGTACCGCTGCTAATGCAGCGGTAACCAGTCGCCGCATTCGCGGCTCAATGAAATCCACGCTGCGCGTGTACGAAATCCCGGCATGCGCCGGGATGAAATGCAGTCGCGTCGCGCCTGCACGAAATACCCGAGCAAAGCTCGGGTACGTTGCGGGGCTCAAAGAGCCCCGCAAACACGGATTTGGCGAGGTGCTAGCGTAGCGGCAATTTGAGCCCGTAGGGCGACACGTTCGGTAGCCCAGAGCGTACCTGTGAGGGCGTAGCAAGCGAGCGAAGCGAGACGCGAAGCCCCAAGCTCTGGGTATCAAGAAAAATAATGAACGGAACCCCGAGCACCGCGAGTGGGTGACAGATTCCGAAGGCGGGATACAAAAAATCAGCGGTTAGAACCTAATAGTACGGCTCTCGTAGCCTGCCACCCTCTCGCTTCGCTCGGGGTTCTGATGTTTTTGACATAATCCCAGGGCTTGGGGCTTCGCGTCTCGCTTCGCTCGCTTGCTACGCCCTCACAGGTACGCCCTGGGCTAATGAAAGTACCGCCCTCCGGGCTCAAAATTCCGCTCCGCCGCCGCTTCGCTAACTGCTTGACAATCACGAATTTGTCGCTGCTGCTTAATCGTGTCAACGCGTAATCTTTGCCCTTTAGTCACGTCAGCTGGTTATCTACCAGCAGATTTAAACAGACCCGGAAATTCTGCCCTCGCCAGCGCGCGAGCGGTGAATGAAAGAAGAACTCGGAAGGGAGAATTCTGCCGTTATTACGGGTGTGGGTTCCAGCCTTCCTGCATGAGGGAATCATAGAGTTTGCGGGCCTCCTCTTTCATATCGAGCGAGGCGAGGCGTACGTAGCGTTCCGCTTGTTTAGGATTGGGCTGCTGGTTGGCCCCGCCCTTGGCCGTGAGGTAGGCCAGGTAAACATAAGCGCGTTTCTGCCCCATGGCGGCGGCTTCCTGAAGCAGTTTGCAGGCAGCCTTGGTGTCTGCCGGCACGCCGAGTCCCTCGTGCTGGGCATAGGCCAGCATGATGACGGCATGAGGCACACCGGCATTGGCAGCTACGTTGAGGTAGAAAAGACCTTTGCGGGTATCCTGGGGAATACCGAGTCCGCGCAGGAGCATGATACCGGCAGCAGTGCCGCAGGTGGGGTTGCCGGCAAGGGCACCATTGTCGAAGTGCAGGTAGGCGCGCTGCTTGTCTTCCGGAACGCCGCATTTGCCGTGGAAGTTCACACTGCCGAGCCAGAAGCAGGCGGAGGCATTGCCCATCATGGAAGCGAGTTTGATGAAGGCGCGGCCGGCGACATCGTTGTGAACCACGCCGGCTTCCTTGAGAATGGGGTCATCGGGGTTGCCGTCAGTCATGGCAGAGCCCATGGCGAAAAGGGCATCGGCGCTGTGAAGGCGCACGGCTTCCTTGAGCAGGTTGTAGCTGTGTTTGGGAGCCTGTTTGGAGCTGAGCGCGGAGAGCTCATAAAGAGCTTCGGGGTTTCCTTTTTCTGCAGCCTGGCGCAGCATGCCTATTTGCTCTTCTGCGTTGGGTGCCAGTTTAGAAAGGAAGTACAGCACATGGTGGTTGCTGCGGTTGATTTCAGCCGCGACCTCCGGGCGCTGCTTATCATCCCAGGTTTTCAGTCGCCCGTTCATCTGCAGCCATTTGAAGCGGGGAATCATGTTGCCGGCGCGGCATGCTTCGAACATGTATTTTTCGGCTTCTTCTTCGTTCTTTTCGGTGCCTATGCCCGATTTCATGCACATGCAGACGTTGATTTTTGCGGCATCGTACCCGGCGTCTGCAGCTTTGCGCACCAGCGCGTATGCTTCCTTGATTTCGGGGGATTGTATTTTATCCCGTGCAACGCGGGTGAGCCTGCGGTCTCCGACGAACTGGCAGGCCACAGGGTTGCCTTCTGCGGCGGCTTTTTCCATCCAGCTCATGACGGCGAATTCGTCATTGGTGGTTTCCAGAATGACGCGCAGGGGCGCGAAAAAGTCGTAGGTGTTATCCTTGAGAAGCTGGTCGAGGTGACCGATGAAGCTGGCATAGGCTTCCGGGTGGGCATCCGGTGAGGTGTTGGCAGCGCGCTCTATGTCCGGGGTGAAGGTGATTTCTGCTTTTTTCGGCGCCGGCATCTCTGTGGCCGGCGGCGGCAGAAACTTCTTTACGGCATCGGAAAAGGCCTGATCGTCAGCCATGGATTGTGCCGAGGCCGGCAGTACGGAAAGGGCAAGGAAAGGAAGGATGCGCTGCATGGTATGTCCGGCATTTTACACAAGCGCTTGTGAGAGTTCAAGTGCGTTTTGTGTGTGCACTTGTGTTCATTTTCTCACGAGGAAGATAGGAAGGAGTGTGCCAGTGTGCGAGGGATGGCTATTCGCCGCTGTGGGTAGCCTCAGATGAGGCCGATGGCAATTTCATCGGCCACAAGGCGTCCGGCACGAGTGAGGAGGAGGCTGCCTTGCGGGGTGAGTGTGGCGAGCTTCTCGTGCCGGAGCATGGAGATGAACGCATCGTCCTGCGGGCGGAGCATGTGGGCAGGTAAGCCTTCATCGGTGCGGAGCAGGAGCCCGAGTAGCTCGGTGCGGCGGGTGGCGGGGTCCAGCTTTTCGGCGGTGCCGGGGGGCAGGGTGCCGCCCAGCAGTGCGGCGGTGTAGGCTGCGGTGTCCCCGCTATTGCAGTAGCGGATGCCATTCATTGTGCCCACTGCGCCCGGACCAAGTCCGCAGTAGTCCTCGCCATGCCAGCAGGCGAGGTTGTGCTGCGATTCGCAGCCCGTGCGTGCGTAGTTGGAGATTTCGTAATGCCGATATCCGGCGGAGGTGAGCATCTCATCTGCCAGGTTGAACATGGCTACATCCGTCTCCTCATCTCCTGCTTCTGCGCCGTAGTGGCGGAAGAAGTCCGTATCTTCCTCGTAGGAGAGGTTGTAGGTGGAGATGTGATCCGGCTGCAGTTCAATTGCGCTTTGCAGGGAGTGTTCCCACTGCTGCAGGCTTTGCCCGGGCAGGGAGAACATGAGGTCAATGTTCACCTGTGGTATCCCGGCCTCCCGCAGCAGCCGGATGCTTTCTGCCACGTCCGCCGGGCTGTGTTCCCGCCCCAGCAGGGTGAGCAGGGCCGGGGCAAAGCTCTGAACGCCGAGGGAAACGCGGTTGATGCCGATTTCCCGCCAGTGCTGTACTTTGGCTGCTGTAAAAGTGGCGGGGTTGCTTTCGAAACTCCACTCCTGCACCTGGCTGAGGTCCAGCCACTCGCGAAGCCCGTTCACGAGAATATCCAGGTGCGTGGGGGAAAGCATGCTGGGAGTGCCGCCTCCGAAATAGATGGTACGCGGAGCTGTGCCTTGCGGAAGACGCATGCGGGCTTCCTGACCGATAGCCCGGGCATACCCCCGGATATCGCTTCGCCCCGGGGTGTGCTTGAAAAAGGCACAATAGGGGCAGATGCGGTGGCAGAACGGAACGTGGATATACAGGTGCATGCAGTCCGGAAAACGGAGGGCCGGGTGATTTGCCCGGCCCTCACACTTAGATGGTTTGTACTGTAGCTTTCTTTACAGCTCGGCTGCGGCCGGGGTGTCAAGGAAGTACTTGGCATCGGCATGGTTCTGCAGGTAGGAGGCTGCTACATCAATGGTCACAGGGCCGTTGATGGCCTTGTTTACGATGGAAGCCTTCTTCTCGCCCCAGGCCATGAGACGCACCTTCTTGGCGCCCATGATGGTGGCTACACCCATGGTGATGGCGGTGCTGGGAACATTTTCGAAACCTCCGAATGCGGGGGCAGCGTCGGTCTTGGTCAGGTCATCCAGGTGTACCTGGCGGGTGATGGTGGTGTCATCGGAGCCGGGTTCGTTGAAACCGATGTGACCGGTACGGCCGATGCCGAGGATCTGGAGGTCGAGACCGCCGCAATCCTTAATCTTCTGCTCGTAAGCAGCGCAGTGGGCGGGGATTTCCTCCGGAGCCAGAGTGCCGCAGGGCAGGTTGATGTTTTCTGCGGGGATGTCGATGTGGTTGAAAAGGTTGGTGTGCATGAAGTACCAGTAGGATTCCACGTGGTCGTGGGGCAGACCGGTGTATTCATCCAGGTTGAAGGTGGTCACATTCTTGAAGGAGAGACCTTCTTCCTTGTGCAGACGGATGAGCTCAGCATAGAAGGGCAGCGGAGTAGCACCGGTGGCAAGACCCAGAACAGCACCCTTGCCTTCGGCGGCACGGCTGCGGATGAGTTCTGCTACTTCTGCGGCGAGCTTCTTGGCTGCTGCTTCCTTGGTTTCGAAAACTTCGTATGTCATAGCGGGAGTATTTTATAGGCCTTGCGCGCGAATTTCAACACTAAAGTGCATTGCTGCAGGGAAATTCTTTTTCTGGTTTCTCTTTGCAGGGATGAATGGTGTGGTAAATGGCGTGATTGGCGTGCTTGTGAACGGATGTGCTGGATAGGTGTGAATTTTTTTGTATAAAAAATCCACACGTGTCCCAAAGATTTTGTAGAGAATAGAAATATCAGCAACATTTTGGAAGAAGCCCCCCTCTGCGCAATAAATTGGACTTTGGCGATTAGTTTGCGAGCGTCAGCGAGCGTCTATTGAGCCCGTCAGGGCGGCATAATAATAGCCCAGCGTGGAGCCGCCACGCGGCGGAACGCTGGGTTTGGAATGAAAAATAACCGGAACCCCGACCAACGTGGAGGGGTGGCAGGGAAGCGCAGCTATAACACTAAGCCGAAGCTTCTGCCACCCACTCCGCTACGCTCCGGGGTTCTGATATATTATTCGTTTTACCCAAGGTTCCGCTGCTGACGCAGCTCCACCTTGGGCTATTATTGTGCCGCCCTCTCCGAGGGCTCAGAATTCTGTTCGCTTTCGGGTCGCCGACTGTCCGCCAATTTATCGAGCTCCATACTCAAACTTTGGGACACGTGTATAAAAAAACGTGTATAAAAAATCATCTTTTTCTAAAAAAAGGCTTGCAATGGTGGTTTTCGTGTGGTAAGCTGACGCCGCACACAGCATCTGCCGCTGTAGCTCAGGGGTAGAGCAACGCATTCGTAATGCGTGGGTCGTCAGTTCAAATCTGACCAGCGGCTTCCCCCTAGTGGAAAAGCAGATGCAGGGTGCTCACAGACATAATGCCTCCTTAGCTCAGTTGGT
>DEPT01000020.1:41983-48577 GCA_002358905.1 Akkermansiaceae bacterium UBA3385 | reverse complement strand
GGTTCGAGTCCGCGAGGGGGTACTCAGTTTTGTATGAGAGGTGAGGGGTGGCCTGTGACTCAGGTCGCCCTTTCGTTTTTCTGCATCGCGCGCACGTGATAAAATATGTTGTGCGGGCATAATGAAAACTTGCAACTCAGCGTAGAAAGGAGTAGAATGCTCCGAGTTGCCATGCGACAGTATATACTCAAACGCCTTCTGATGATGCCTATCACGCTGATTGGTATCACTTTTCTGGTGTTTTTTCTGACGCGTATGGTACCGGGTGGACCGGTGGAACGCATGTTGCAGGAACAGGCAATCGGTGCGCTGAGTGGGGATAAGGCTGTGGGGCAGCTTAATGCCCGCCTGGGAAATGCTGATATGGAACGCTTGGAGGAGCTCTTTAATTTGCAGGAGCCCCTGTGGAAGGCCTACCTGCAGTGGCTTGGCGTGTTACCGCAGGAAGTGGAGATTGCCAAGGCTGAATTTGATGATGCCGGTGTGGCCAATATCACAATAGCTTCTGCGAGTGGTAATTCTGTTGTGCTTGGGGTGACCCGTGAGGGGGATACTGCCCATTTCCTGGCGCCGGAATGGATGAATGCGGAGGGATGGGAGGTGCGACTGGAGTCTCCCATGGACCGAGCTCACCGTATGGCTAAACGTCAGCGGATTTCTGATGAAAAGAAGATTGCTGCATTGGCGGAAACGTCTGCATGTCGTCGCTGGCGCGCCGTGGCCAGCCGACGCTCGTTTCAGGGGGTGCTTCAGGGAAATCTCGGCTTGTCGTATAAATATAATGAGCCGGTGACCCGGATGATGATGGACCGTCTGCCTGTTTCCCTGTATTTCGGGCTGCTGGGGGCTTTTATTACATATGTGGTAAGTGTGCCGCTGGGGGTATTCAAGGCATTGTGGCACCGCAGCACGTTTGATAGTGTGAGTAGCGTATTGATTTTCATGGGGTATGCGGTTCCTGGTTTTGCGCTGGGTGCGGTGCTTCTGGTATACCTGGGTGCACGACTGGAATGGTTCCCGCTGTATGGCCTGGTAAGCCCGGGGTTTGAGTGGATGTCGTTCAAGGAACAAATTCAGGATTTGTTCATGCACACCGTTCTTCCTCTTTCCTGTTATGTGGTTTCCACTTTTGCCGTGACAACCATGATGATGAAGAATAACCTGATGGAGCATTTGTCTGCCGATTATGTGCGCACGGCTGTTTCCAAGGGGGTGACATTCCGTCGTGCCGTGTGGCGGCATGCTTTCCGTAATTCGTTCATACCCATTGTTTCAACGCTTGGTAGTGTAATCTGCACGGTGGTGGGTGGCTCAATCCTCATTGAGCGTGTGTTTGATATTCAGGGATTCGGGATGCTGAGTTTCCAGGCTCTTCTGGATAAGGATTATTCCCTTATCATGGGAACGCTGCTGCTGACCTCTGTTCTGATTATCATCGGCAACCTGTTGTCTGATTTGCTGGTGGCTCTGGTAGACCCACGTGTGCGTTTTGATTAATACATGTCCAAGAATCTCATAGCGTTGTTGTTGATACTGGCTTCCCTGCTGGGGGCTCTCGGTGAGCTTAATGGCTGGCTTCTGCCGACACTTTCCTGGCCATTCACTGTCAGTCGCGACATTCCTTTCCTGAATTGCAGTGAGAAGCTTGCACCTTTCCTGGCAGCTGAGGAACAAGTGAACTGGTTCGGCTGGTTGTGCATGGGGGTACTGATGTTCATGGGCTTATACCTGCTTGTGCGCAGAACCTCCAGTTTCCGTCTGCCGCCGGAGTATGCTCGCCGTGTGGAGAGATTCCGCAAGATTAAGCGTGGATATTGGTCCCTTATGACGCTGGGTGTGATTATACTGCTGGCTTCTCTGGATCAGTGTCTTGTGGGTAAACGTGCCCTGTTTGTCTCGTATGATGGCAACTGGTATTGCCCTGCGCTGACCCGTGCCGTGATTCCGGGAAATACTTTCGGACTTAGCGGAGCCGAAGCGCATGCTGAGGCTGATTATCGTATTTTGAAGGAACGAGTCGGGCAACCGGGCTGGCCGGATGTAGTGATTATGCCTTTGGTGCCGTATGACCCGACGATGGATGTAGTGCGTTTCCCATCTGAGTCGCTGGTGTGGAAAGATGGCCTGTTGTATGATGCCGATGGCGATACTCTGTATAATGGCCTGGCCTGTCGTTTATATAAGGATGGACAGATGCACGTGCGCCAGCGCTATCGCAAAGGAAAGCCTGATGGCATGGGGCAGGGCTGGCTTCGCAACAGGACTGAGGTATATACTGCTACCTATAAAGATGGAGAGTTGCTGAAGGAACATTACCGCGGTCCGAAGACGGTGAAGGATTTTCTGGCGCTGACTAAACAGGGAGCGGAATGTAAGGTGTACTACCACCCGGCTCCGCCGCTTACGGGAGGGCATCTTTTAGGCACCAATAGTCAGGGTTCGGATATTCTGGCTTATCTTTATGGAGGATTGCAGGTCAATATAAAAGCGGCTTTGCTGTACTTGCCTGTCATATACTTCATCGGGCTCACGATGGGAATGCTGATGGGGTATTTCGGCGGAAAATTTGACCTGGTGACTCAACGCCTTATTGAGATACTTTCGCAGCTGCCGTTCCTGTTTGTGGTGATGATAGTTTCAGATTTTGTTCCCTTGCAGATGCGGGGATTATTCCTGATTCTGAGTCTGCTTGCCATGTTCGGGTGGATGCACATGACATATCTGGTGCGCACAGCCACCATGAAGGAAAAGACGCGGGATTATGTGTCTGCGGCCAAGGTTATGGGGGCGGGTACCGCTCATATTCTGTTGCGGCATATTCTGCCGAACCTCCGGGGTATTGTGGTGACTCTGGTTCCATTCAGTGTGGCAGGGGTTATTTTGTCGCTGGCTTCTCTGGATTATCTGGGATTCGGCTTGCCGGATTCGTATGCCAGCTGGGGGCGGCTGTTGAATGACGGCCTTTCCAAGCTTTCTTCTCCCTGGGTGGTATCCAGCGCATTCATGGCGTTGGTGGGTACCTTGCTTATCGTGACCTTTATTGGAGAATCCATTCGCGAGGCGTGTGATCCGCGCCGTCATTCCTACTACGAATAAACATGCTACCGAATTTCCGCAGATTGATGCGCGCCCTGGTAACCCACACGTTTGTGTTACTCGGGAGCGTTGTTGTGTTGACCAGTTGCGATGATGACGGTGCATCCCTGGGGCTTGAATGGCGACATCCTTCAGATTTGACTTTACCGCTGGGGTTTTCGGAATCGGACCCCGTTCCCACTTATACCAAGCGTTGGCACATGCCGCCGGGATTTGCCGGATTCCCTGATCGCTGGAATGCAAGGGTGAAGGAGTATGTAGAGAACGGCATCGCAGAGCAGTCGCAGGTCTGCCAGTCTGCCATGGTACAGTATCTGACTTCTGCGCCGGGAACAGCGCGGCAGCAGCGTGCCAAGGTACGTTTTCTCAACACCTGGCAGAACCTGGTGACCCTGAGCCGCCGCAAGGGGG
Source organism: Akkermansiaceae bacterium UBA3385 (assembly GCA_002358905.1). Lineage (GTDB taxonomy): Bacteria > Verrucomicrobiota > Verrucomicrobiia > Verrucomicrobiales > Akkermansiaceae > Akkermansia. Next base: position 45,070 of record DEPT01000020.1, on the reverse strand, counting down.
CGGGAGATTATCTGGTCTTTTTGCGTGAAAACCAGTTGCCTGAGGATCTGGAGTGGCAGGATGGAATGGACCAGCCTGAGCTGGGCAGCCCCAAGGCGGTGAAAGGTGGTACCTTGCGCATGGCGATTCAGCGTTCATTCCCCAGCACGTTTCGCGTTTTCGGTCCCAACAGCAATAACGCTTTCCGTCGTTACCTGTACGATGATATTGACCTGCCACTGGTGCGTCTGCATCCGGGTACGGGAAAACTCATTCCCGGCACGGCGGACCGCTGGGCTGTTTCCAAGGATGGCCGTACTGTCTATTTCCACATAGATGAGACAGCTCGCTTTTCTGACGGTTCCCGACTCACGACCCGAGATTTCATCACATCCCTCTTTGTCCGTACTTCTCCGTATGGCGTGGAGCCATTCTACAATGATTACTACATGGGTAATTTCTCCCAGATTACCGTGTATGGTAATCATTATCTGGCTGTCACACTGGCTGCAGCCCGCCCTTATGCGCCGTTTTATGCTTCGCTGCCACCCAGCTGCACCAGTTTTTATGCAGAATTTGGTCCGGATTATCCCACGCGCTACTTGTGGCGCGTTGCCCCCACGACAGGTGGTTATACGGTGAATCCGTATGATGTCATCATGGGGCGGCAGGTGAGTATGATTCGCGTGCCGAACTGGTGGGCGGCAGAGCGTAAGTACACCCGTTATTCGTGTAATGTAGACCATATTGTTTACCAGTTTGTGTCAGAGAATACGAAGATGCGTGAGCTGTTCCGCCTGGGTGAACTGGATGTGTTCAATGCGCGTGAGGCAGATTTCTGGTATGAAGGGCTGGAGATGGAACCAGTGCACCGGGGATTGATTCAGCGTGTTCATTTCAGCAATATCTGGCCGCGGAATTGTTTCGGATTCCATTTGAATTGCTCGCAGCCCCCGTTCAATGATAAGACGATGCGCCGCGGTTTTCATTATGCCTTGAATGTGCAGCAGGTGCTCGATACTGTGTTCCGTGGTGATTATACGAGACTTGGTTCGTATTTTTCCGGTTTCGGGCAGTATACAGATGAAAGTATACGCGCTTTGCCCTTTTCCCCGGAAAAGGCTCGCGAATGTTTTGCCCGGGCGGGGTATACGGAAGAAGGCCCGGACGGCATACTCTGCAAGCCGGATGGTACACGGCTGCAGGTTGTGGTGAGCAGTCGCATTGACCCGCTTTATACCAACTGTATGAATGTGCTTCGTGAAGAAGCTGCCCGATGCGGTCTTGATTTGCGCGTGGACCAAACGGATGATACGGTTCTGTATACCCGGGTGAAGGCAAAACAGTATCAGGCTGCCATTTTCTCGTGGGGCTTCTCCCCCCCCTTGCCGGATCCCGCTCCTTTCTTTGATTCTTCATACGCGTTCAAGCCGGATGGCACGCCAGCCCCCGGGACGACCAACATTACTGCTACGAACTCGCCTTCTCTGGACCGCGCTATACTGGCATGTAAGGCTGCCACGACTGAGGCGGAAGCGGTGGCAGCACACCACCATGCGCAGCAGCTTATTGCTAATACGCTGGCGTGGGTGCCGGGGTGGACCTCATCTTACTGGAGATTTGCCCAGTGGCGATGGGTGCGCTGGCCGGATGAAGAGAACTGCCGGTTCTGCCCGCCTCGTTATTATGACCCCGTGGACAGTCATTTGTACTGGATTGATGAGAAAATGAAGGAGGAAACGTTGAAGGCCCGTATCTCGGGTGATGCCTTCCCTGAGGAGGATATAGAAATTTCGTTGCCTTCTGAATCCCCTGCTGCACAATGAGTATTAATAATCTCCTGGAAGTAAAGAATCTTTCAGTTGCGTTCGAGACAGAACGCGGCTTATCTACTGCTGTGGATGACATCAGTTTCACTATCCCCCGTGGTGCCTGTGTCGGTATTGTGGGTGAAAGTGGTTGCGGGAAGAGTGTGACCGCCATGAGCCTGGTTCGCCTGTTGCCGCAGCCTACGGGACGTATCACCAGCGGGCAGATTCTCTTTTCCGGGGAAGATGTCGTGACGATGTCTCAGACCCGGCTTCGTGAAATGCGTGGCGGCCGGGTAGGGGTGATTTTCCAGGAGCCGATGAGTGCATTGAACCCAGTTCATACCATAGGCGACCAGATTGCAGAAACGCTGATGCTTCACCGGGATATGACGGCTGAGGCCGCCTGGGTGGAGGCTATCAATCTGCTGAACCGCGTGCGTATTCCCAGTGCCGCCGTATGTGCGAACCAGTACCCCGGTTCCCTTTCCGGTGGGATGAGACAGCGTGTGGTGATTGCCATGGCGCTTGCCTGCCGCCCGGAGCTCATCATTGCGGACGAACCTACTACGGCGCTGGATGTTACCGTGCAGCAGCAGATTCTGGCCTTGCTCCGTGAATTGCGTGAGGATCTGGGAGCCTCATCCCTTTTGATTACGCATGACCTGGGCGTCATTGCTCAGAATTGCGACCGTGTGCTGGTCATGTATGCCGGACGCATTGTGGAAAGTGCAACGGTGGAGGAACTTTTTGCCAACCCGCAGCATGCCTATACCAAAGCTCTGCTGGCAGCGATGCCCCGAAGGGAGTACACCCGCAAGACGTACCTCCCCTCCATTCCCGGACATGTGGCCTCTATTCGTGATTATGTGAAGGGCTGCCGATTCTGCCAGCGCATGGGAGTGCCGGTGGAAGAGCTGACGGAACGCCCCTCCATGCTTGAAATTGCCCCCGGACACCGGGTAGAGGCTTGTCCTCGATGCACCGGGGTTCTCTGTTGATGTCATACTGTGCGATTGTTATGCCGCAGTGCAAGCTAATATCGGCTTGACAATTAAGATAGAAAGCGTAGAATGAACGCCGCTGCGCCGTCTATTTGACGGCGTAGACGTTATCATTTTTTCAACATATTTATTATGAATAGTTACCGTACCCATACGTGCGATGAGCTTCGCCCCGCTCATGTAGACCAGGTTGTGACTCTGGTCGGCTGGGTGGACACCGTGCGCGACCACGGCGGTGTGATTTTCATCGACCTCCGCGACCGTGCCGGCAAGACCCAGGTAGTTTTCCACCCGGA
>DEPT01000020.1:0-41928 GCA_002358905.1 Akkermansiaceae bacterium UBA3385 | reverse complement strand
ATTCAGGTGACCGGTAAGGTGGTGCACCGCTTGAAGACCGAAGAAATCGATGCCACGAACCCGGATCTGGCCACTGGTGAGATTGAAGTGGAAGCTACGACCCTCACGGTGCTGAACCCGGCTGCCGTGCTTCCTTTCCAGCTGGATCGCAACATTGCCAACGAGGATATCCGTCTTAAGTACCGCTTCCTGGATCTGCGTCGTCCTGCTATGCAGCGCAACATGATTCTGCGCCACCGCATTACTAAGACCATGCGCGACTACCTCGACGAGCAGGGCTTCCTGGAGATTGAAACCCCGATTCTTTCCAAGAGTACTCCCGAAGGTGCCCGTGACTTCCTGGTGCCCAGCCGTCTGACCCCTGGTGCGTTCTATGCGCTGCCCCAGGCTCCGCAGCAGTACAAGCAGCTGCTCATGGTGGCTGGTATGGAACGCTATTTCCAGGTGGCCCGTTGCTTCCGCGACGAAGACCTGCGCGCCGACCGTCAGCCTGAGTTCACGCAGATTGATATTGAAGCATCCTTCATTACCCCTGAGGATATTTACGCCTGGATTGAGGCCATGCTCAAGCGCGTGTTCAAGGAGAGTGTGGGTCGCGATATCGTGACTCCGTTCCCCCGTATGACCTGGCATGATGCCATGGACCAGTACGGCTCTGATAAGCCGGAACGCCGCTTTGAAATGAAGATTACGGACTGCTCCGATATTTTCGCTACCAGTGATTTCCGTGTATTCTCCGGTGCCATTGCCAATGGCGGTGTGGTGAAGGCTATCAACGCCAAGGGCTTCAACCCCTCTGTGGGACAGGTGGATTCCCTTACGCAGACTGCCATTGAGGCCGGTGCCAAGGGGCTTGCCTACATCAAGGTGCGCGATGTGAATGACCGTGACGGCTGGAAGAGCCCCATCACCAAGCGCCTGACGGATGCAGAGATTGATGCCCTGAAGGAGCGCCTGAACATTGAGAGCGGCGACTGCATCTTCTTTGCAGCCGGTGCCTGGGAGCAGAGCTGCACCATTCTTGGTCGCGTGCGTCTGGCCTGTGCAGACTTCATGGAGCTGCTGAAGGACAACGATGAGGTTGACCTGTTCTGGGTAAACCGCTTCCCGCTTTTCGGCTGGGACGAAGAGGAACAGCGTTTCTGCGCCATTCACCATCCCTTCACCCGCCCCGTGCCGGAAGATGTGGAGAAGGTGCTCAAGGGTGAGATTTCCACCGATATCTGCGCCGAGGCATACGATGTCATCTTCAACGGCAACGAGCTGGGTGGCGGTTCCATCCGTATTCATGAGAAGGAACTTCAGGATGCCACATTCCGCGCCCTGGGTCTGGATGACGCCACCATTCAGGAGCAGTTCGGCCACCTGCTGGCTGCATTCTCCTTCGGCGCACCGCCCCACGGTGGTCTGGCCCTGGGCCTGGACCGTGTGGTCATGCTCATCGGTAAGTGCGATTCCATCCGCGAGGTGATTGCCTTCCCGAAGAATAACCGTGGTGCAGACCTCATGAGTGAGTCTCCCGCTGCCGCAGAACCCAACCAGCTGCGTGATGTGCATATTCAGGTCAAGCTGCCTGAGAAGCTGCGCCAGAAGCTGGAGGCTGAGAAGGCTGCAGCGGAACAGCAGGCCTGATTCTGCCTGACTTTTATAGCAGCACTCGCAGAAATTTTATCTGCGAGTGCTTTTTTTTCTGGAGAAAATGAATTTGTTGAGATAAAACAACACTACTGAAACGCCTATATCATGTGAGCCCATGAATGCTTCTTCTACTTATACCTCAAAAAAAAGACAAAAATCAGATATAGATTGGTCTGCCTGGCTGACTGAGCATGGTTCTTTTCTTCTGCTTTTTGCGCGGCAGCAGTGCCGCAGTGAAGCCGATGCAGAGGATGTGCTGCAGGAGGCACTGGTGCAGCTCGTGAACGCAGTGAAAAGCGGAGCTTTTGATGGCGATTCGTCCAAGTGGCGCAGTTATGTGTGTGTCGCCATTCGGCACCTTGCCATGGACCGAGGCCGCCGGGAACAAGTGCGTAAGAATTACGAAGTTGCCCAGCAGGAGGTTATGAGTGAGGGTATAGAGGAAATGCCATGGCTTGCCTCCAGCGCAGATAATGACTATGTACGTAAAAAGGTCGAAAATGCGTTGAAGCAATTAGCACCGGATGCAGCAGAAGTTGTGGTTCTCCACATGTGGGGCGGTCATACCTTTCAGCAGATCGCTGATATGACCGGAACCAAGCTGTCGACTGTGACTTCCCGCTATCGGTATTCTTTACAACACATGCGTGAATATCTTACAACAAACCCCATTGAAGATTAAGTTATGAAAAATATGCCAGAAGAAAATGTTTCAGGAACAACTCCGGCTCCCATGTCGGATGCGTTATTCAATCGTTTGCTGACGGCCATGGTTCAGGCATCTGATGAGGCCGACGGGGAACAGGAAGAAAAGGAAATTCAGGAGATGGAATCAGTGCTTAGGAAATTGAGTCCGGCACCGCTTCCTGCACATGTGGCCATGAAGCTGGGTGTGCAGATGCAGCTGGCTCAGGTGATGAAGCGCAAGAATTACTGGTTGCGAAGCGGCGTTGCCGCCGCAGCAGCGCTGGTTCTTTTTGCCGCGGGTGGCGCTATTTCAGTATCGGGAAATGCTGTGGCTGATGGCGAAAAGGAAACGCTGGTGGGCCGGAGCATTATTGATACCCGCCGCGCAAAGGAGATGATCTGGAAAGATGAACATTCCCCTGTGCGTAAGTTCGAGGTCATTTATGAGGATTCCTTCATGCTCGAAGATGAGGGAACAACAACTCTGATTCGCGTGCCGAATACAGCGGAAGTGGAAGTAGAGGAGGAATGCTTATGAAAATACTTTGTCCCTTGATGCTGGCTGCGTCAGCGCTTCCTCTTCTGGGCTCAGGAGTTGAGCTGCGTGCTATGTTTGGAGTGGTGACGGACCGCCAGGAGATATCGCAGGATGGTGTACGCGTGTATGCCGTGCGTCCGGGAAGTCCCGCCATGAAAGCCGGTGTACAGGAAGGCGATGTGCTGACGTCCCTGGCTGGCGAGAAGGTGGCAGACCGGAATGATTTCCGCGCTGTTCTTAGGCGCCTGGTTCCCGGGCAACAGATTGAAGTAGATTTACTGAGAGACGGGCAAGCACTAAGACTGCCCGTGACTCTGGTAGAACGCCCGGCGCGCCGGGGGGCGTCCCGTCATACTTCTGTGGAGACAGCTGTCCGCGGAGACCGTATGATGCGTCCCATGAGCCTGAACCCGGAGATTCGCAAGAGCATCGAAGAGAATCGGAAAAAAGTGGTTCAGCAGTTGCGGATGCTGGCTCATTCGCCGGAATCTTTTTCTCCGCATGAGGTGTCGGAGTATCTGCAGGCCATACGCAATGCTGCCCAGGCTTCCCGTAAACCGGATGGAGAGGGGCATCAGGAATGGATGGGTGGCGTAGCTGGTGAGGTTACGTTGCGCTTCAAGGATGCTGAAGGGATTATTCAGCTGCAGGGGGCCAGCAGGGAACTTCAACTCACCGAGTTCGCGCCAGATGGCCGCGAGAAGTGCGTGTACCCGCTCAATACACCAGAGGAACGCGCGGCCTTGCCTCTCGAAGTCGTAGAGCGCCTGGGCAAGTTGTAGCCACCTATTCTGCTGATGGGGCTGCCAGTACATGGCGCAGCTGCCGGATAAGCTGCAGAGTGACGAGCCCGCTTTCGTGCAGAGAGCGGGGGCAGATGCGGCTCATGTTGTCTTTTGGCGTGTGCCACCAGTTGCCGCCCAGGAAGTCGGCAATGAGGTTCAGGCTGTCGACTCCGGCATCAAGATAAGGAACGTGGTCATCCAGGTAGGCGCCGGGCCAGACTGTCCATTTAGCCTCTGACAGTCCCAGCGCCTTTACTGCGGCCATGTACTGGGTATACATGAAGTCAGAGGTATCCAGAGAAGGAATGGCTATCATTTTATTACGGCCGCCTACCATATCCAGGTTGATTTGCCAGCGGGGCAGTGCACTGCCACGGCGTGCAACATCAAATTTCGAGCCATACAGACCATCTGTTTCGCTCATGCGGGCGGCGAAAGATTCTTCACCGTCCAGGAAGATGAGTTCAACCTGCTCGTCCTTTGTTACTCTGGCAAGTTCCAGCAATACGGCGGCTCCGCTGGCGCCATCATCTGCACTTTCAAAATGGGGGGCGATGTTGGTTTTGGTATCGATGTGGCAGCTTAGCAGGATAGGGCAGGATGAGTTGCTGCGGAATGCCCGCAGGTTGCTCATTTTGACTCCGTTGGGCGCAGAGAAGGTGTCGCGCACGGTTTGCCACCCTGCGGCGTGCAGGTGCTTTTCAAGGTATATCAGCTGTTGTTCGTAGGCGGGAGAGCCGCTGTAGCGGGGCCCCAGGGCGCAGATTGCTGCACAATGGGCGTATGCGTTGTGTCCACTGAACTCCGGCGTGTCAACTAGTTCATAAGTCTGTTGTTCCGGCACAGCGGCTGGTGCGGACTCCGTTGGAGCATCGCAACTACACAGGCAGACAAGACAGACTGTGAACAGCAGAACCCGGGGCATTAGAGTGATTCGCTGATGCCGAAAATTTGCAGAATGCGGACCAACTCCTCCCGGCCTGCGTAGGGAATTTCGATAACGCCGCTGCTCTTGCCTTTCAACGAAATGTTGACGCGGGTGCCAAAATCCTGAGAAAGCTGGGAGCATACCCGGGCATAGGCATCGGGCAGTTTCGGTTCTTCCCTGGGTGGCGTAACGGGCGGGGTAAGGGTATTGCGGACAAGTTGCTCTGTCTGGCGCACGGTGAGTGTGCCGCGTGCGACACGCTGCGCTGCGAGTGTCTGCTGCGTGGCATCCTTGAGCTGAAGCAGAACCTTGGCATGGCCAACGGTGAGTTCCTGGTGTTCCAGCATATCGCGTACAGCGGGGGCGAGGTCCAGCAGGCGAACCATGTTGGCAATGACGGCGCGGGACTTACCTACATGCTGGGCAATGGTCTCCTGCTTCATGCCGAACTTTTCCTGCAGCAGGCGGTACTGCTCGGCTTCTTCTAATGGAGTAAGGTCGGCGCGCTGCAGGTTTTCGATGAGTGCCAGTTCTGCAACCTCCTGGTCGGTTGCCTCGTGTATAACGACCTTTACTGTGCTTTGTCCCAGTTTGGTGACGGCACGAAGACGCCGCTCGCCGGCAATGAGCTCATACGAACCATTGACCTTACGTACAACCAGGGGCTGAATGAGACCGCGTTCGCGGATAGAGGCTGCCAGTTCTTCAATCTGCTGCTCATCGAAGTGCCTGCGCGGCTGGAAAGGCGATGCCTTGATATCGGTCACCTTGGCAAGAATGATGCTGTCTGTATCTGCCACTGTGTTGACAGGTGAATTTGCGGTTTCCTGCTTTTTTGCGATGAGGGCTGCCAGCCCTTTTCCTAATGCTTGCCTGGCCATAACGTGTGGGCGGGATTTTATCTTATTCTAACCTGAAAATCAACTCAATAATCCTGCCATGCTGACATTCACTCGACTAAATATGAGTCATGCAGCCTTGTTGAACAGAATCAGTGCCTAATGAAAACAGACAGAACCGGTGAACGATTCTGCCTGCTATGCAAAATGATGTGTCGGGTTTAGCGACGGCGCTTGGGCTTGGATGCTTCCTTTGCCTTCGGTGTAAGGTTAATCTGGAAAGCTTTTTCAGGGGTGTTAGTCCAGGACGTGCAGCTCATGGTACCTGTCAGCTTGCCATCCTTGCTGAGCTGCAGGGAGAGCATACCATCGTGGGCATCGTATACTTCGGCAGTGGGCTGATCCGGGTCATACTGACCATCGCCAATCGCAATATCTACCTGGGTAGTGCCATTTTCAGAAGGCGTGAGCTCGCAGCGCCCGGCAATGTCCAGACTTGCTTCCGGCAGCTTTGTGTCGAAAATCGTGCCAATGAACTGAATGGCATTGTCGAACTTTTTGGCCTGCTCAATGTGCAGGGAAAGCTCGCCGAAGCGCTTGTCACGAGTCCATTCACCAGCGAAGAGCTTGTCGTCAGAGAGATTCTGCACAAAGGCGTTGATGCTTTCTTGTCTGGCGGCTTCTTCTGCAGCTGCTTGTTCAGTAATGCGGCGGGCCTCCTCCTCTGCGCGGGCCTGGTGTTCTGTCAGCGTGGCGCGGGCGGCTTCTTCGCGACCCTTGATGTAGGGATCTGCCAGGGCATTGAATGCGGCAACCTTCTCACGGATGGTAGCTTTGCGGCTTTCCTCGAATTCGGGGGTGAGGATGGAAGCACCCTGAGGCAGGGCGCTCTGGGCTGTGTAATCGTTGAGCTCAATCAATGCTGCGTTGTTGACGGCAATGTTGCTGAACTGCCATACGCCGTCAACATACGTTGCAGAGAATGTTGCAGTGATTTCCACAGGGTCGCCGGTGTTCACCACCTTGCGGTATACGGAGGAATCAGCCAGCTCTTTCAGTTCGTTAAGCGGAGCCTGCAGGTGCTCGGGCAGGGGCTTGGCAGCGCGGTCTGCTTCGGTAATCAGGTCTGTGGTGGCGCCGATTTGGAAGAGGTATACGGACTCCGGCTTCATGGCCGTGTTGGCAGCCTCGTTTACAGCTTCGCGTTCTTTGTTGAAGGCTGCAGGGGCGGTTTCACGCACGAAGAGGTCCTCTTTCACGACCATCTTGAGGGTGGTGCTCATGCTGATGCTGGAGTCTGCGTTTTTCTGCGGTTCTCCGCAGGTGAGTTCTCCGGCGTTGGCCACGGTGCAATCACTCATCTGCTCCATCAACATGCGGCTGATTTCTTCATTGCTGGGCTGGGTGGGAGCGGGCGGTGCAACTGGTTCGGCCGGTGCTGCTTGCTCTGCGGGGGCGGGTTCTCCTTGTATCATCTGCTTGATTTCATCAAAACAGGAGGTGAGCAGAGTTGTGGACGCGGTAAGAACAGCGGACTGAATAAGGAATCTCTTCATGGCGTGTCGCGTGAGTCGAATTTTGAACGTTATTTTGCATTATTTCCAGCCGCATGTCAAGCAGTCGCCGCGTCCTGTTAAGTAAACTAACGAAAAAATGTGTATGAGTGCCACAATTTGTCGAAAATGTTTGCAAGCAGAGCTCAAATTTAGTAGAATACCGTGAGAATCATGAGTAAACCGAAAGAGATAAAAATGTGGGAAGTGTATAAACCATTCCTGCAGCGGTATATGGCGCCCCAATGGCATTTGCTGGCCGGGGGGATTATAGCAGGTGTGATTGCTGCGGCTTCGGCGGGGTTTGGTTTGCCCTTCATGATTCAGTATGTGTTTCCGATTGTATTCGGAGAGACGGAGACTCCGGGGTGGTTAAGTGCAGCTGTGGTGGAGTTTCTGCCTACCTGCAATGTGGATAATGCAGTGCTCTGGGTAGCTGCGGCGGCTATTCCCCTGATTATGGCCGTTCGCGGTCTGGCTACCTATGGTAATGCCTACCTGCTGACGAAAGCAGGCATGAAAAGTCTGGAGAACCTTCGTATTGATCTGTTTGCCCGGCTGCAGTGGCTCTCTTTTTCTTTTCATGACCGGAGCACCCGTGGCGATTTGATGTCACGCCTGATTCAGTTTCCGCAGATGCTGCAGCAGGGCATGGTGACCATCATGAATGACTTGGTAATCCAGCCGCTGACCTTGCTGGCTGCTGTGGGGTATCTCGTTTTTGCTGCATGCACTCAGCAGGAAAGCGCCATGCTGCTGGGTAATCTGATTATTTCTGCTGCCTGTATACCGGTGGTACGCTGGGTGGGGAAGCGGATGACCAAGCTGATGGGGCAGGCTCTGGCCGGTATCGGCGTGATTACGGCCAGTGTGGAGGAAACGTTGTCTGCCCAGCGTGAGGTCCGCGCATTTAACCTTGAACAAATGCGCGAAGAACAGCTGCGCTCTCACATCCGTGCTTACAATGGACGTCTTATCAAGATGAATGCATGGAAGCAGAGCGTGACTCCAGCTATTGAGATTGTTTCTGCGCTTGCCCTGGCATACTCATTGTACCGTGGCTGCAGCGACGGTTTGAAACTGGAACAATTTACAGCTATTGCAACGGCATTCTATTTCTGTTATGACCCCATCAAACGCCTGGGTACAGTGGCTAATCAGTGCCAGATTCTGGTGATGGCGGTGGGGGGACTCAATGGTATTCTGCATGCCGCGGATGAAACCCCGGAGCCCGCAGAGCCTGCCCACATGCCGGCAGAGGTGAAAGGTGATGTGGATTTTGAACATGTCAGCTTCGGGTATAACAGTGAGAAAACTGTCCTTAAAGATATTAACGTGCATGTGCCTGCCGGTCAGGTGGTGGCTCTCGTGGGCCCCAGTGGTTCGGGCAAGACGACTTTTATTAACCTGCTCTGCCGTTTTTATGATGTCAATTCCGGTTGTGTGAAGCTGGACGGCGTTGATGTGCGCCAGATATCGCGTGCAGATCGCACCCGTAATATCGGTCTTGTTTCCCAGTTTGCTGCATTGTTCCGTGCATCCATTGCCGATAATATACGAGTCGGGCGCCCTGGTGCCACCGCTGCAGAAGTACGTGCAGCGGCACAGCAGGCCAGAGTGGATGAGTTTGCGGAGTCTCTGCCATCCGGATACGATTACATACTGGGTGAGGGCGGTGCCGGGCTTTCCGGCGGGCAGCGCCAGCGTGTGTCCATTGCCCGTGCTTTCCTGAAAAATGCTCCAGTGCTTATTCTGGATGAAGCTACTTCTGCGCTGGATATGAAGAGCGAGGCCGCGATACAGGCTGAATTGGAGACTCTGGCGCAAGGCCACACAACATTTGTGATTGCTCACCGGTTCAGCACCATTCGCATGGCGCAGCGTATACTCGTGTTTGAGGAAGGACGCATCGTGGGTGATGGCACCCATGCAGAATTGTATGAGCAGTGTGTTCTGTACCGCAACCTGTATGATGAGCAGGTGTCAAGCAATGAAGAAGAAATGAAGGAGGCTGCTGTATGAAGCATATATTGCATTTCCAGAAATTGTTCCTGTTGCCGCATATCCGGATGTTCATCCTGGTGCTGTTCACCGGCGTGGTGGCAGCTTCTGCCAGTGGCATGGGGGTGCCTTTGTTGATAAAGTATGTGTTTCCCGTAGTATTCCACACCGATGGTGAGGAAATGCCACAACTGTTGGAACTGCTGCCTGCCTTGCAGCAGCTTTCAAAGGAACATCTGCTTCTCCTGGCATGTGCATCCATGCCATTTGTGTTTGTTATCCGTGGTTTTGCCATGTGGGGAAATGCCGTATTGGTAAATGTGCTGGGAATCCGCATTCTGGAGTCTCTGCGCATGGCGGTGTTCACGCGTGTGCAGGCGCTGCCCATTGCGTTCATGGAACGCCGCCAGAAGGGTGATGTCATCAGTCGCATTACTGCTGATACCACGAATGTGCAGCACATTCTTACCTCAGTTGCCAATGATTTGATTAAGCAGCCCGTAACAGCAGCGTGTGCTCTGGCCGCATTTATTTATCTTCTGTTTACCTCAGGGCAGGGATTACTGTTCTTTGTGAATCTTCTTTTCATTGCGCTTGCTGCATGGCCTGTGGCTATTTTCGGTAAGCGTATATCAGCCAAATCTCTCCGTTCCCAGCAGGGCTTGGGTGAGCTGAATTCTGCCGTTCAGCAGAATTTGGAAAATCAGCGTGAAATCCGTGCCTACGCCATGGAGGAAATAGAGATTAAGGATTTTGCTGCCGTCTCCAACCGCTTCTGCGTAAACTATGTGAAACTGGTGAAGTATCAGAAAGCGCTTGTCCCGGTTATGGAGGTGGTGACCGCCCTCGCTCTTTCTTTCCTGCTTGTGCGTGGTCATACATACGGTATGAGCTTTACGGACTTCATCGCTATTGCAGGTGCTCTGTTCTTTGCCTTTGATTCGATGAAGCGTGCCGGTACGGCCTGGAACCGCTTCAACGAAGCGCAGGGTGCCTTGAAGCGCCTTGCTGAGATTCTTTATGAGCCGAATACGATTCCGGAGCCGGAAAATCCCAGACAATTGGCTGAGCCTGTGCGGGGTGAGATTCGTTTCAGAAATGTCAGCTTTGGTTACGACCCGGAGAAACCGGTTTTGCGAGACGTGAATCTTACCATACCTGCCGGACAGATTGTGGGGCTTGTTGGTCCCAGTGGTGCAGGCAAGACAACTTTTGCCACGCTTATACCCCGATTTTACGAGGTGAGTAGTGGTTCCATTGAGCTGGATGGAGTGGATATACGCGAACTCCGTACGCATGATTTGCGAGAGCAGTTGTCCTTGGTGGGGCAGCAGGCTCTGCTGTTTGCCGGTACAATTCGAGAAAATATCGCATTGGGCCGCAGGGATGCAACTCAGGAAGAGATTATGGCCGCGGCGGATTCTGCAGCTGTGACGAAGTTCCTGGCATCCCAACCCAAAGGTATTGATACGGTGCTGGCTCAGGGCGGGGAAGGCCTTTCCGGTGGGCAGCGTCAGCGTGTGGCAATAGCTCGTGCTTTTGTAAAAGATGCCCCCATTCTTATTCTTGATGAGGCTACGGCATCACTCGACGCTGAAAGCGAACGGGAGATTCAGGAAGAATTGGATAAACTGGCACAAGGCCGTACAACACTCATTGTGGCTCACCGTTTCAGCACCATCCGGAATGCTCACCGTATTCTCGTGTTTGACGGTGGATATATTGTGGGCGATGGCACGCATGAGGAATTGTATGCCACGTGTCCTCTCTACAAGGAATTGTATGACCGCCAGGGAATAGAATCTTAAGAAAAGGAAAAGCCACACACTTCGGGTGTGTGGCTTTTTTGAATGGGGATAGGGGGGGATATTATTGATCCATTGCGTCCGGATTATCGAGCAATCCGGATTTTTCCAGATAGTAATCATAGCCGCCGGCATAGGGGGTTACCGTGCCGTGGCTGATATGCAGGGTCTTTTCGGCCAGTGCGCGTATGAAGTGCACATCATGTGAAATAAAGACCAGGGTGCCTTCGTATCTCTTCAGTGCCTGTGAGAGTGCTTCCACGCTCATGAGGTCGAGGTGGGTGGTCGGTTCGTCCATCAGCAGCAGATTGGGCGGGTTCACCAGGAACTTCACCAGGCTCAGGCGGGATTTCTCGCCACCGGAAAGAACCTCCACGCGCTTTTCGCAATCGAGCTTGCGGAACATGAATGACCCCAGCACGGCGCGAGCTTCTTCTTCGCGTAATTCGGGGTCTGCTTTCATGATTTCTTCCAATACGGTGTAATTGGGGGTCAGGTTTTCGGAACGCATCTGCGAGAAATAGCCGATGCGTGTGGTCGTTCCAAGAATGCGCTGCCCTTCATCAATGGGAAGCACACCTGCCAGGATTTTGAGCAGGGTGGATTTGCCTGCTCCATTGGGCCCTACCAGCACAATGCGGTCACCGCGTTCGATGAGCAGATCCAGATTCTTGTAGATACGCTTTTCGCCATAGCTCTGCCCCACTTTTTCCAGCTCCAGCACTTTCTGCATGCTGCGGGGCGGCTGAGGGAATATGAATTTGAAGACGCGGCGGGTCTGGCGGGGCTTTTCGATGCGACGCATCTTTTCGAGCTGCTTGATGCGGCTCTGCACCTGGGATGCCTTGGATGCAACGGAGCGGAAACGCTCTATGAAGGACTCAATGTGGGCAATTTCTCGTTGTTGGTTACGCCAGGCGGCCAGCACTTGTTCGTACCTCTGTTCCTTGAGTTCCAGAAAACGGGTGTAATTACCGGTGTAACGAACCAGTTCACCGTTTTCAATATCGTAAACCGTTTCCACCAGAGAGTCCATGAAATCACGGTCGTGCGAAATCATGAAGATGGCTCCGGGATAGTTCATCAGATAACGTTGGAACCACAACAGACTCATGAGGTCCAGGTGGTTGGTCGGTTCGTCCAGCATGAGCAGGTCCGGCTCTGCCACAAGCAGTTGTGCCATGTGGGCGCGCATGACCCACCCGCCGCTCATTTCGCGTGCCGGGCGGTGGAAATCCTCATCTTTGAAAGCAAGCCCCTTCAGAATGCGTTTTGCTTTTGGTTCCAGCTGATAACCATCGTGCGATATATATATATCCATGGCTTCGGCGTAAGCATCGCTGGAGTTGTCTCCTTTTGCCTCACATTCGCGAAGCGTACGAATGGCATCTCCCATTTCCGGGGTCACGCTCATGGCGATTTCAAGAACGGTGCGATCCGTTGGGTCGCCTGCTTCCTGCTGCAGGTAGCCTACCACCGCATAGTCATCCATCACAATCTGGCCTTCGTCCGGAGTGTCGTCTCCCCGGATCATGCGGAATAATGTGGATTTTCCCGCTCCATTGGGCCCTACCAGCGCAATGCGCTCGCCCCAGTTGACAACCAGTTCCGTCTCGAAGAAGAGGGTGCGTCCGGCGTGTGCTTTGGTGAGTTTCTTGATGGTCAGCATGGCGCGCAGAGTATACACCATTTCGGGCAAAAGGCAAATGCTTTCTGTATTTTCTTCCTTCTTATGAATTATTGTTTTGAATGTGGAATTGCAGAGCTTTTTGCAGAACAGACATAATTTGTGGTTCGAAAATAAAGTTTTTACTTGAAGTAAGTATGTTGAGAGGCTAGAATGCGCGCGGTATTCGCTATGGATATAAAGGTTAAGTTCAGAAATACAGGTCTGCGACGAACCTTGATTGTCGGTGCTCAAATCGTGCTTTTGCTGGTGTGTGTGCCTTGTGCAATTTGGTTTGGCTCCAGGTTCATGCAGCCTTCTCTGGACAATGATACCTATCTTCGCGGTTTGGTCGGTACGGCTGTCCGGTACCCGGATTCAACCGAGGCAGAGGTTCTGTCGCAGGAGTTGCGCCAAGGAGGGCCAGCTCTCATGGAAAGGATTGTCCGGATGGCTCAGTCGGACGATGCTTGCGCTTTATATCTGGTGAAGACATACCGTAAGAATCTTGCGGCACTGGATTTTATGAAACAGATGCCCATTGAGAGAGAAACGGCGCATAACATTCTGGAGAAAATTACCGCCGAAAACCTCCCTGCTCTCAAAGCGCAGGCCGAGGAAAGTGCCAGTGCAGCATTTTTGATGGCCCTGGCGTATGATGAAGGTAATCTGGTACAACAGGACTATGGCCAGGCAGCCAGTTATTATGATAGAGCTTATGTGCTGAGTAAAAAACAGTGGCCCCAGGCGAGAGAGTTGTATGCCAATGCAGCCTATGAGTGTGCGTTGCGAATAGAAGGGGATGATGCGGCATTTGTGTCTCTGCTCAGTTCATCGGCCGAGGCAGGAAATGCAGATGCGCAATATGTCCTGGGCAATGTGTGTTCTCAGCGGGGTGCGTATGAGGAGGCTGTGAAATGGTACGGAATGTCTGCTGAGCAAAACCAGAACGAGGCCATTTTAGCCCTGGGTATGTGTCATTACCAGGGCTGCGGCGTTCCTCGAAACGAAGAACTTGCTGCAGATTTGCTGGGTAAGGCGGGAAATCAGGGCAGTTGCGAGGCTCAATACTGGGCAGGCAAGGCATACGAGAGCCTGGAAAAGAATGGCCGCATGCGGGAAAGTAAGGAGCAGGCTTCGTTCCTCTGGTACCGTGCGGCGGCAGAGGGTTACTATCTCAAATCCGAGTTGTATAACAAGGACGGAAAGACCAGGGCTGCTGCCAATATGATGATATGGGCTGCAAAAGCCGGGATTCGTGCCCTTGAACGCAGGAAGACCGGATATGGCAGAAGTCTCATGCGGGCGTTGGATTCATTCGAGAACCTGTACAAGAAACAGGAACAAGTGAACAGCGCGGATGGACTCGCGTATGAACCGATTCTGAATGGAGCCTGGCAGATGGTGGATGATATATTGACGGAACTGGAAAAATTATGAAAATACTGGGTTTAATAATACCGCTTTTGTTTGTATCGTGTTCGTACTTGCGAGCCGTGTCGAAACCGTATTTTAATGATGATTGCGGTGAGGGGCGTATAGGCTTCTGCATCAACGGTCGGGATGACAGACGCTGGAGGGTGGCCGTGTCTGCTGCGCATGATATGCAGCTGCAGGCTGCAACAAAAGCGCAAGTGGAACGTGACTTCGGAAGCATGCATCTGACTATTACAGGAGCCGGCGGAACTGAGTCATTTGTGTATTTCTATTTTGAGCATCCTCAGAATACGGATACGGAAACGCATGCTCTGCGCTTTGATTTCAGTCCTGCGGGACGCGTTGCCCGGGCTGAGGTGATTCTGATGAACGACCCCAGTCTGGTGGAACCTCAATAAGCCGTAGGGCTGCGTGTTGAATGATATTCTGCATCTTTGACACTTTGTTCTTGTAAACCGGGGCTTTTTGCGTTTCAATAGGGGCATGAAGAATCTTGCTCTTGTGCTGCTTTCTGTTGTGTCTGTTCTCATTCTTGCCTCTTGCGGTGAGTGTGCCTGTAAGTCTTATAATCCGGCTTTGCTTCGGGATGTGCCGGTTTCCTCTTCCCGTAGTTTTGAATAAGCAGGGTATATGTCATTTGAGATTCGAGAGAAACCAGAGATGGTGGAGCGAGCCCTGTTAGTGGGGCTTGGTATGCCTGGTGATTCCCGTCGCGAGCGCACGGCTCTGCTGGCTGAATTGGAGGACCTTGTGAGTAATCTTGGCATTGGTATCGTAGGTACCATGCTGGAGTTTACACGTGAAATTCAGGCTAAGTACCTTTGTGGTATTGGTAAGGCCGAGGAAATTCGCGCAAAAGTGGAGGAGTTGAATGCAGATTGCCTGATTTTTGATAACTTGCTTTCGCCTAGCCAGCAGCGCGAATGGGAAAAACTGGCAAATGTGACGGTGATTGACCGTGAAGAGGTGATTCTTGATATCTTTGCCAAACGCGCCCGTACCCGTGAAGCCGTTATGCAGGTTGATTTGGCGCGCATGCAGTATGCTTTGCCCCGTATGACCGGCATGTGGAAGCATCTCGACCGCCAGCGTGGCGGTAGCGGCGGTGGTAAGGGCGGCGGTGCTGCTGCCCGTGGTGAGGGTGAAAAGCAGATTGAGGTCGACCGGCGCCTGGCTCGTGAACGAATTGAAGCAATTCGCGATGAATTGGAAGTTGTGCGCCGCCAGCGCGGCACGCAGCGTAAGGAACGTACCCGACAGGGTATTCCCACGGCGGCTATTGTGGGTTATACCAATGCAGGTAAGAGTTCATTGCTTAATCTGATTACGGGGGCTGGGGTTCTGGCTCAGAATATTCTTTTTGCCACCTTGGATACAACCAGCCGGAAGATCGAATTGCCAGATGGGCAACCTCTGGTGCTGACTGATACGGTGGGCTTTATCCGCAATCTTCCGCATCGCCTGGTGGAGGCATTCAAGTCTACACTGGAAGAAGCCGTGCTGGCAGATTTCCTGATTCAGGTGGTTGATGCCAGCGATGAGGATGCCTTGCGGCACTACGAGACTACATGTGAGGTGCTGGCTAGTCTGGGGGCGCAGGATAAACCGATGGTGGTAGTCTGGAATAAGTGTGACCTTATTCCTGAGGACGTGCGGGCTATCACGCTGGAGGCGTTATCTTCCAAGGTGTCGTGCCCTAGCTTGAGTATGAGCGTGCTGGAAAATCAAGGTGTGGAGAAATTGCTGGCATGCTGCGTTGAGCTCCTTTCTCACCGGGTGGAACGCCGGACGTACCGGATTCCTTTGTCGGAGAGCCGGGTTATTGCCATTATGCACCGTGATGGAAAGGTTCTCAGCACAGAGTACGAAGGTAACGATGCCTTGGTCGAGGCAATTTTGCCAAAGGAGTTTGCGGCTCGCATAGCCTCGTATCGCGTATGAGTCGCTTCCTCCCAGTACTGGCTTTTGCTTTTTTTTCCTGCCAGCAGGCTCCGGAAGATCTGCAGGCGTATTATGAGAGTGAAGGTGACCGTCTGGAAGAAGCAACAAAACATGTGCGGAAGGCTTATACTTTCGAGGCGTTCATTGCCCATGCAGATTACCGTGAGACTCGCGATATCTGGCGCGGGGCTGCGCTGGATTCGTATGCCCCGACCAGGTCGCATGTGGAGATTCTCTTGCAAGAGCAGCGTGGGCGTCTCTATATCAACGGTATGATTGCGATGGACTTTCCAATATGTTCCGGACGTGTCGGGGGGCAGGAAACTCCAGAAGGCGAATTTCGCATTACTCAGAAGGTGAAGGAATATCGCTCGAACCGATATGGTTCCTTCATGAGCAGGGATGGCTCGAAAGTGGTGAAGAGAAATGTTTCTGTGAATGATACTCCTCCGGATGGCGCAGTGTTTGAAGGGGCTGATATGCCTTTCTGGATGCGTTTTAATGGCCCCATAGGTATGCATGTGGGAAATGTTCATCGCTACAGTGCGTCTCATGGATGTGTTCGTGTACCGGAGGAGGCTTGTAGCATTCTGTATGAGAAACTGGGTGTTGGTTCCCGGGTTATCGTGAAATAAGGATATGATTACGCGCTTACATTCTGCTGCTGTTGAGGGCATCAATGGCTATGAGGTTCAGGTGGAAGTGGATGCTCGTCCGGTGGAGGATGTGGGGCGTATTACGGTGGTTGGTCTGCCGGATGCCGCGGTTCGTGAGAGTGTGCAACGCGTGACCTCCGCTCTGTCAAACAGTGCCTTTTTCCGCCCTGGGGATATGGCGGTCACGGTGAACCTTGCTCCGGCAGATACGCGTAAACAGGGGCCGGGTTTTGATTTGCCTATTGCCCTCGCGTTGGAAATTGCCATTCAGAATAATTACCGCGAGGTTCCTGAGCCCTTCAAACGTCGCATACCGGCAGGGTTGGATTCATGGTGCTTTGTGGGAGAACTTGCTTTGGACGGGGTTGTTCGCGGTGTTCGAGGTGTGTTGCCTCTGGCTGTAGCCGCAAGAGATGCGGGCCGCTCATGTATGATGGTTTCGACGGAAAATGCCGCGGAGGCTGCCGTGGTGGAGGGCTTGACGGTGTATGCCGTATCGAACTTGCGCGAGGCGTGGGATATATTGGTTCATCCGGCGAAGTTTGTACCTTATGAGCGTTCTAGTGATGTGGAACCATTGCCGGAAATGGTAGATTTTGATGAGGTGAAGGGGCAGCCGTATGCCAGGCGTGCAATGGAAATAGCCGCTGCTGGCGGGCACAATCTGCTTATGTGCGGCAGCCCGGGTAGTGGCAAGAGTATGTTGGCAAGTCGTTTGCCTACCATTTTACCACCGCTTACCCAGGACGAGGCTCTGGAGGCCAGTAAAATCCATTCTGTGTGTGGTCAGCTGCCGCGCACCGGTGGTTTGCTGCGGCATCGTCCTTTCCGCAGTCCTCACCACACGATTTCGGATGTGGGCCTTATGGGAGGTGGTTCCAATATAACCCCGGGTGAGATTTCTCTGGCTCATCATGGTGTCCTGTTCCTTGATGAGTTGCCGGAGTATGCTCGCCGCACACTGGAAACGCTGCGCCAGCCGCTCGAAAGTGGGCATATTACAATTTCCCGGGCGAATGGTAGTATGGATTTTCCATGCTCATTCATGTTTGTTGCGGCTATGAACCCGTGCCCCTGCGGGTATCTGGGCGATTTGCGGCACCGTTGCCGGTGTTCTCCGGCAGAAGTGGCACGTTATCGTAAGAAAATATCGGGGCCTTTGCTCGACCGTTTCGATATGGTGATTGAGGTGCCGCCGGTAGAGCCAGCAAGTTTGCTCAGTAAGCCGGATGGCGAGAGCAGTGCAGATATAAGGGCTCGTGTGGTGGCGGCTCGCCGCAAGCAGGCAGAACGCTATGCCGGTACGGCGGTGAATTGCAATGCCCGCCTGAGTAGCAAAATGCTTAGGAAGTATTGCCCTTTGTCTCCGCAACAGCAGCAGATGCTGCTGGACGCCGTAGCGCAGCTTGGCCTTTCTGCCCGCGCTTTTGATCGCATATTGCGTGTAGCTCGCACTATTGCAGACCTTGCCGGTTGCGAGCACCCTTCAGATGCTCACTTGTTCGAGGCGATTCAGTTCCGCCAGTTTGAAACGCAGCTGCGGGGCTGAGTTATTTGCCGAGCCGCTTGCGGAAGTAGGCAATGGTGCGGTCCAGCCCTTCTTCCAGGGGAATGGTAGGCGCCCACTTGAGCACGGCACCTGCAAGGGTGATATCCGGCTTTCTCTGCGTGGGATCATCTGAGGGAAGGGGGTGCTGTACAAGTTTGCTCGTTGTCTCAATCTTCCGCAAAACCAGATCGGCTAGCTGACGGATGGTGAACTCACCGGGATTGCCCAGGTTTATCGGCCCCGTGAAGCCCTGTGTGTTTTCCATCATGCGTACCATGCCTTCAATGAGGTCATCAATATACTGGAAAGAACGGGTCTGCTGTCCTTCGCCGTATATGGTGATGTCTTCTCCCCGGAGTGCCTGGCATATGAAATTGGAAACGACTCGCCCGTCTTCAGGGTTCATGAGAGGTCCGTAGGTGTTGAAAATACGGATGACTCGGATATCAACGCCCTCATGGCGATGATAGTCAAAGAAGAGGCTTTCTGCACAGCGCTTGCCCTCATCGTAGCAGGCGCGAATGCCGATGGGGTTTACGTTGCCGCGGTAGCTTTCCACCTGCGGATGTACCTGTGGCTCACCATATACCTCGGAAGTGGAGCTGAGCAGAATGCGGGCCCCATGCTTCTTGGCAAGGTCCAGCATATTCAGGGCGCCGAGCACGCAGGTCTTCGTGGTGAAGATTGAGCGGGAGTTCTGATAGGCTGGAGGAGATGCCGGGCATGCCAGATTATATATCCGGTGCAGTTTTTCGGGACTCTCGTACGGGAAAATGACATCGTGTCCGACAAAATGGAAACGGGGGTTGTCCATGAGGTCACGCACGTTGTCCAGCGAGCCGGTGTAATTATTATCAAGGCAGATGACTCGGTGGCCATCTGCAATCAGACGGTGACAGAGATTGGCACCCACAAAACCAGTGCCGCCGGTAACAAGAATGTTCAGCATAGACGGCTTCATTCTACACGATGAGGATATGATTAGCAAGACAAATGTTAGACTTGCTCCGGCCCTGTAGTGGTGGTAAAATGCGGGCATGAGTGAAACCCAATTGACACCTGAGCTTGTGCGTGCTGCTCTGACTACGGTGAAATACCCCGGATTCAGTCGGGATATAGTGGCTTTTGGCCTGGTGAACAATATCTCCGTCAGCCCTGAAGGACGCGTGGTTGTATCCCTGTTGGTGGAAAGTAAGAACTCTGATGTACCTCGTTATATATATGAGCGTGTCATGAGTGTGCTGCGTGAGCTGCCGGGGGTTACCTCTCATGATGTGCAGATGAAGCACTACGCTCCGGAACAGAAGAAAGCGGAACGAGAACAAGGGGATAACCCGGATGATTGGAAATCCAGTGTTCCCGGGGTGAAGCATGTGATAGCAGTTGCCTCTGGCAAAGGCGGGGTGGGTAAGAGCACTGTTTCGGCCAATCTGGCCGTGGCCCTTTCCGGATTAGGATATAAGGTAGGTCTGCTGGATCTGGATTTATATGGCCCCTCAATGTCCTTGATGTTTGGTACGACAGAACGCCCTGGCTGCAGCGAAAAGGAACAATTCCTGCCCGTGGAGGCTCACGGTGTGAAGTTGCTTTCCATGGCGCTGCTGGTGGATGGCGATACTCCGTTGGCTGTGCGTGGACCTCTGGCTACACGTTATGTGCAGCAGTTCCTGCGTGATGTGGAGTGGGGCGGGCTTGATGTCCTGATTCTCGACATGCCTCCGGGTACGGGTGATATTCAGCTTACCATTGTGCAGACGGTCAGCCTGGCAGGAGCTGTCATTGTGACGACGCCCCAGGAAGTTGCTCTGATTGATGCCCGGAAGGCAGTAGGGCTGTTCCAGCGAGTGAATACCCCGATTCTGGGCATTGTGGAGAATATGAGCTATTTCCACTGCCCGAGCGATAACAATATCTACCATATTTTTGGTGAAGGCGGTGGTGAGCGTGAAGCCGCCAAACTTGGTGTACCGTTGCTGGGTAAACTGCCGCTGGATACTCTCACCCGCGCTTGTGGCGATGAAGGAACGCCGGTGGCTTTGGAGTCTCCGGAAACGAATCCTGTGTCTGACGCGTTCCGGCGCGTTGCGTCTGCATTGGCATCCTCGCTGGGATTGTGAGCTTTTTTCGGAAATTATAGGTGTGTTTCTTATGGGGCAGCTTAAAAAAGCGGAGCTTACCGTTTGACAGCTACCCTCCTATGTGTTATTCTTCAATCGAACCCTGATTTATAATTGACTATGCGTAACATCTTACTTCTGTTGTCTCTGTTGATGGGCGTTTCTCTGGTTGCTCCGGCTCCGCTTTTTGCAAAGGATGACGAAGAGAAGGAAAGCTCTGCCCGTAATGCCAAGAAGGTTTCATCTGCAAATCTGGACCGTGCGTTCAAGGCTGAAATTACAGCTTTGACGGAGGCTGAGACTATGCTGAAGACTATTTCAGATGCTAAGAGTGCCAAGAGTGTGAAGAGTAAGTTAATGCATAAGTTCTCTTTGCTTCGTCCTATCCTGCATGGTTCTGATGCCCAGTTGGAGGAATTGGCCCGGGCTCAGAACCGCGTGAGTGCCGTGATGTGGGACCTGAAGAAAGAACCCTATTTTGAGGAGGAAAAGTTGCAGGAACTGTGGACGGTGATGACTCACCACTTCGCCCGGCGTTCTGCTAATCTGCTGAAATAATGAAGGTGCTGCTGCCCTTTCTTTTGCCTTCGATTGCCTGCGCTTCCTTGCTGGACGGCGGGGATCCGCTTACGCTGGACCAGGGGGAGTTTTCCCGTATCTGGCAGGAGGTCCGAAGTGGTGTTGTATCTACCTCTAAGCTCCCTGCAACTACGTGGCAGCGTGCCATGTTGGCAGAGGATGCGGAGGTTTTTCGAGTGTTGCTGCTGGCGTGGCTCCAGCAGCATAATCCGCAGAGCAGTGTGGAAGACTATGCCCCTGCGTATGCAGATGCTGTGGCGCTGCACCGTAAGGCTCTGGCTGGTCAGCCTGCTGCATGTGCTGCGCTTGCCGCTGCATATCGTGCAGGGTATATCGCTTCATTGGGACTGCCGCAGAGTGAAGAAAAAGCGCGTTGGTTTGAACAACGCGCCTTGATTGTTGAAAATCTGCCGCAATGAGGTTAATTTTGCGGCACCTGTAACTCGTTTTTCCATTCTGCTACGCCGCGGAGAATCTCTGCGGCGATGTTGGCCTTGGGAGTGACAAAGCCCGGAATAAACCAAGGGAAGCCTCCGACCAGATCGTGAAAAACGCTAACCTCTCCGTGGCAGGTGCCGTGCCCGCTGCCGATGCCGATGGTCGGGATGGGACTGGCTGCGGTAAGCTTGGCAGCAACGCTGTGCCGAGTGCATTCGATGACAACGGAAAAAGCTCCGGCTCTGACAACGGCCAGCAAATCCTCCATCAGGGCTTCTGCCTCGGTGTCAGTCTTGCCTTTCATGTGGTAGCCGCCTTCTTCTTTGACTTTCTGGGGTAACAGACCTATATGCGCTTGCACCGGAATGCCTGCCTGAACTATGGCGCGGATTTCTGCTTCTTTGCTGCGTCCACCTTCCAATTTGACGGCATCCACTCCCGTGGACATGAGCTTGCGGGCATTTTCTACTGCTTGTTCAGGGGTGTCAAATGTGTGAATGGGCATATCCAGCACCACAAGGGCGTTTTTGGCGGCGCGCGCTACGCATTCCCCATGGTGCAGCATGTGTGCCAGCGTTACATGCGTTGTGTCCGGGTAGCCCAGCATCGTCATTCCCAGAGAGTCACCTACCAGAATCATATCAATGCCGGATTCATCCACCATGCGTGCGGTTGGATAATCGTATGCGGTGAGCTGGGAAATGGCTGTCTTGCCCATCTTTGCCGTTATGGCGGCAATCTTTTCAGATGTAGTCATATCGGATTATCTGGAATCAGAGAGGGTAAGGGGTGACCTTCGGGCCCGCGGGAAGTTGCTCCAGAAGCTGGGCTGCTGTCTGTGCTTGCCCGGGAAGGATTCGCTGCGGATCCAGGTCACAAAGAGGGCGCAGTACGAATTCCCGCTGGTGGGCCCGGGGATGAGGCAGGGTAAGAGCGGTGGAATGGATGGTTTCCGAGCCACAGCAGATGAGGTCGATATCGCAGGTGCGGGCTTCGCCGTATTCGCCGCTGCGGGTGCGCCCCAGTTCGGTCTCAATGCGCAGGCAAAGCTGCAGAATCTCCTCGGCCGGCATATCAGTTTCCACCTCTACGCAGGCATTCAGGTAGCTGGGCGACCCCTCCGGGCAGCCCACGGGTTCCGTTTCATACACCTGTGATAAACGCAGCCCGCCGAAGATATCGGCCAGGTAATCGCAGGCAGATTCGAGTACAGCCAGCCTGTCCCCCAGGTTGGAACCCAGGGAAAAGACACAGCGGCGCATGGTTGCAGCGGCAGCCATGGGGTTAGTCGGTGAAACCGAGCACGTCCTGCATGTTGTACAGACCGGCGGGCTTGTCAGCCAGCCAGAGCGCAGCGCGCACCGCGCCACCGGCAAAGGTCATGCGGCTGGAGGCCTTGTGCGTGAGCTCCACGCGCTCGCCATCGGTGGCGTACATCACGGTGTGGTCGCCCACTACATCGCCACCGCGCATGGAGTGCATGCCGATCTGGCGCTGGGGGCGGGCACCCACCAGACCCTCGCGGCCGTGCATCACGTCTTTGTTGTAATCCATGCCGGTTTCCTCGCACACCACTTCGGCCAGGGTGTGGGCGGTGCCGCTGGGGGCATCCAGCTTGTGGTGGTGGTGCATCTCAATGATTTCAATATCGTAATCCTTGAGAATCTGCGTGGCCTTGCGGGTGAGCCAGAACAGCGTGTTCACGCCCACGGAGTAGTTGGAAGCGAACACGATGGGAATCTGCTTTGCGGCTTCGGCAATGGCGGCGCGTTCCTCATCGGTGTGGCCGGTGGTGCCGATGACGAGTGGCTTGCCCTGCGCCACAGCGGTGGCCAGAAGCTCGGGGGTGAAGCCGTGGAAGGAGAAGTCGATGGCGCAGTCGGAAGCGCTCATGGCAGCGGCGATATCCTGGCCCACATCGTGCGTGGAGCCCAGCTCGGTGCCGTCGTTCAGTTCCACAGCCTGCTTCACCGCCTGACCCATGCGTCCGGAAATGCCGGTTACGAGAATTTTCATCATGACGTTTTACAGCAGGTTAAAGCTCTTGAGCAGGGCGGCCAGCTTGCCGTGCTTCTCTTCGGCCAGCGGTACCAGCGGAAGACGAATTTCCCAGCCAATCTGTCCACGCAGCGCCAGGGCTGCCTTGGCGGGCACCGGGTTCACATCCAGAGACATGAGGCCCTTCATGAGCGGATAATATTTCTTCTGCAGCTCCAGCGCCTTCTTGCCATCGCCGTTCATCGCTGTATCCACCAGTTCCTTCATCTCGGCGGGAGCGATATTCGATGTCACGGAAACAAGACCCACGGCGCCGCAGGAAATGAAGGGCACGGTCAGGCCGTCGTCGCCGCTCAGAATGGCGAAATCGGCGGGCAGGGCCTGCACCAGCTGGTTCACGCGCTCCACGCTGCCACCGGCTTCCTTGATAGCCACGATGGTGGGGCAGTCGGCAGCCAGACGAGCCACGGTCTCCACGGCAATCTCAATGCCGCTGCGGCCGGGAATGCTGTACAGCATGATGGGCAGGTCAGTAGCCTCGGCAATGGCCTTGAAATGCTGGTACACGCCTTCCTGGTTGGGCTTGTTGTAGTACGGACAGACCTGCAGGGTGCCATCCGCACCCATGGAGGCGGCAGCCTTGGTCAGTTCGATGGCTTCGGCGGTGCAGTTGGCGCCGGTGCCGGCAATCACCTGGCAGCGGCCGGCCACGGTCTCGATGCACACGCGGATAATCTCGAGGTGTTCCTCGGTGCTTACGGTCGGGGATTCGCCCGTGGTGCCCATGGGCACGATGCCGTCCACGCCGCCGGCAATCTGGGCTTCAATCAATGCCTTGTAGGCATCATAATCCACCTGACCATTCTTAAAGGGGGTAACAATTGCAGTATAAAGTCCCTGGTATTTCATGATTCGGGAAAGTCTTACGAGGATATTATACCGCGTCAGCGGCAAAAGTCAAGGAATTGACGATTGACAATTGACGATTGAGCATTGATTAAATTTCCCGCCCAGCGGGCGGCGACAAAAAAATCACCTGAGGGATTCTCAAGTGATTTTTTGTTTTCTTGTGCGGGAAATGCTTAGAACTGGATTCTATAGCCCACGGTAGCATTGAAGTTCGTGTAGTCGCTTCTCAGTTCCACAGCGCCATCGGCAAAGATGCTGCCGGTACCCACAGGCACGGAGATGCCGGCGCCCAGCTCCACACCGAAGGCGCCCAGCTCAGCGCTCTCGATGCCGGCGCGCGTGGCGTAGCCGGTAAAGCCGGTGCTGGTGGTGCTCTGGCGGTCGCCGAGGTCATACTTCACCAGGGCGCGGGCCTCGAATCCGCAGGCGCGGTTCAGCATCCGCTGGCCTACCACGGCGGCATAGCGGGCACCTGCGCCGGCTGTCACGGTATCCAGACTCTGCTTGCCCACATTCAGGGCTGCATCGGCACTGCTTTCGCTGTAGCTGTCCACCGCTGTGTGGCGGTAGGCGATATTGACCACCGGGCTCAGCGTGCTGCGGTTGCTCAGCTTCATGCTGCGGCTCACTTCATACATCAGGCCGAAGGCGGTGCCATCCGTGTCGCCATCCGTGCTGTAGCTCATGGCGCTGCGCTTGTAGTCGGCTTCCATGGTGCCCGCCGTGCCGATGAAGGCGTGGCTCCACTTGCCGCGATTGTAGCGGGCAAAGGCACTCAGGTAAGCGGTATCCATATCGCCCTTGAGGTAATCCGGACCATCGCTCTGCAGGTCGCCATACATGGCGGTGAGGGCCAGCCCCAGGGTCAGCTGATCGTTCACCTGTATGCCGGCACCCAGGGTGCCGCCCCAGCTGGTGAGCGTGTACCCGGCGGCAGTGCTGTCGTCATTCTGCTCGGCGCGGTTGCCTTCGGCATTCACCCAGGCAAAGAAGCGGGCCGGGGCTTCTGTGGACACCAGGCCGGACTTCTCATCCACCAGAGTAACGGTGGCGGCATCATTGCCGGCCAGACTGCGGTTGCGGATAGCGCTCAGCTGGCGCTCCACATCGCCACTCAGGGCCATGCCCAGTGCAGCGGTGGAAGCACCTGCCACAGCGGCAATATCGCGGTCGGTGGCGGTGCCGGCATCCACAGCATTCAGAATGCCGGCCAGTGCGCCATCGGGCGTATCCTTCTGCGGGCGGCTGTTCAGGAACACATCCGTCATCAGCGCCACACCGGCCTTGCCATTGTGCGTGGTGGGCTTCACTTGTTCGGTCACATAGGTCTCCGTTCCCAGTATGGTGAGTGTCAGCGCGGTGCCGGCTTCATTCCATGCCAGGGTATATTCCTTGCGGTTGTCTTCAGAGCGCACTCGCTCGGTTTCGGAGGAGCCGTTGAAGGTAAGCGCGCCTTCGAATCCTTTCTCCAGTGTCACAAGCGTGAGTGTTTCGCCCGCATCCTTGTTGCTCAGCACTTCATCCGTCAGCTGCACATTCAGCGTGGTAGCACCCTCCAGACTCCCGGCCACCAGGCTGGAATCCGCATGGGCGAAGCTCAGCCCCTGCAGGCTTACAGAATCTGCCACCAGACCGGCTGCTGCATCGGCCGAGCCCAGGGTCAGGATGCCGTTTACCACCAGAGCATCAGCCGTGCTCGTCCCCTTCTGCAGCGTCAGCGAACCGGGGGCCTCCGTTGTGCCCACACCGGTGGCGGTCAGGCTCTCCAGCACCGTCTCACCAGGCATGCTGCGGCGCATCGGCTGAGCCCCCAGATACACGGTGGACTGGCTGTTGCCCAGGGCGGTGATGTCCAGCGCAGCACCCTGTGCCGTGCTGCCGGTGTAGACCGTGCCCTTCCATTCGTTGGTATCCAGTTCCACGCCCGTGTTCAGCTCTACAACACCGCTCAATTCCTGTCCCTGCATGGTGTAGGAGCCTTCGCCGCTCAGCGTCACATCGGCAGCGCTGGTATCCAGCTGGCTGGCGTTCAGGGTCACACCATCAGCAATGACCACAGAGGAAGCCGCTGCGCTCTTCACCGTTGTGTCCAGTGCAGCCCCGAGTTCCAGAGTGCCGCCGTTGAGCTGAATGGCCGAGACCGCCTCGCCCTTGCTGTTCACGAAGTCCGCAGCATTCGATTCGCTGTAAGTAATCGTATCGCCCTCGGCCACATGGAACACAGTACCCACGCCGCTGCCGTAGGCATGCAGTGTGCCGTCTGCAGCAAAATCGAAAGTGGCATTCTCATCACCCACCAGTTTCCAGGTAGCGCCCTTGTCGGTAATGGTGCCACCCTCTGCGATAGTGATATCCCAGCAGGCAGCCTCGAAACCGGAGTTGGTGCTGTTCGGCGTCGTGTTGCTGCCAATGAAATAGCCGATTACATTTTCCACAGCCTCACCGGGTTTGAAGGTGTCCTTGTTCACTGTGATGTTGCCACCCAGCTCCAGCGTGCCGCTGTTCGTAATCTTGCCGCCCAGCGTGCTGTTGCCGCTGAGACTCAGGGTAGCACCTGTTGCTACCGAGCTTTCCCCGCCGGTGGTCAGGCCATTGGTAATAGTGGTGGAACCGCCGGTGATGGCCAGGGAACCCACATTCAGGCTGCCCAGCGTATTCTCTCCGCTCAGCGTCAGCTTGTTGCCGCTCAGGCTGATGGAGCCGGTGCTGTTCAGACTGGCTGCCACTTCCTGGTCGCGGGCTGCCAGTGTGTGTGAAGCGTTACCCAGCTCTACTTTGGAGCCGCTTACACCCAGCTTATCCAGCTCCAGAGCGGTGGTGTTGCCGGTGGTGTTCACGGTACCGCGCCAGCCGGTGTCACTCAAGCCCACTCCGGTATTCAATGCATTGGCACCGGATTCCAAAGTGTAGGAGCCGTTGCCGCTCAGCGTCACAACAGCCTCGATGGCATCCAGCTGGCTGGCGTTCAGGTTCACGGCGTTGCCGATTTCAATGGTCGCGGCTTTCTTGCTGACCAGCTTTACTCCGGGGTCTGTGTCCAGTTGGAGCGTGCCGTCCTCCGTGTTGAGAGCCAGGGTGGTGGTGGAACCTGTCACGAAATTGCCGGATATGGAGCTATAAGCAGCGGCGGCGTTCATCCACCAGGTGGACGTATCCTTGCCGGTCAGCAGGCTTACCTTGCCGGAATCATAGTGGGCAGCCTGGCCGTCCACTGTCCATGTGGCGCTGCCGGTGGCCGAGTTGCCTTCAACCACGGAGTACACATCCAGGGTGGTTGCAAAACCGCTGCCCGACTCCGTGCCAAGGTCACCGGCATCGCTGGTGGTGGCAAAGGTGGCCTTGCTCGTATGAGTCATGCTGCCGAGCACGTCAATCTTACCACTCAGTACCAGCGTGCCGCTGTTGGAAATCTTGCCGCCCAGTGTGCTGTTGCCGCTGAGACTCAGGGTAGCACCTGTTGCTACCGAGCTTTCCCTGCCGGTGGTCAGGCCATTGGTAATAGTGGTGGAACCGCCGGTGATGGCCAGGGAACCCACATTCAGGCTGCCCAGCGTATTCTCTCCGTTCAGCGTCAGCTTGTTGCCGCTCAGGCTCATGGAGCCGGTGCTGTTCAGGTCGGCTGCCACTTCCTGGTCGCGGTCTGCCAGCGTATGAGCATCGCTGCCCAGCTCTACCACAGAGCCGCTCACACCCAGAGTATCCAGCTCCAGGGCTGAGGTGTCGCCGGTGGTGTTCACGGTACCGCGCCAGCCGGTGTCGCTCAAGCCCACCCTGGTATTCAATGCATTGGCGCCGGATTCCAAAGTGTAGGTGCCGTTACCGCGCAGCGTCACATCCGCTGCAGAGGCATCCAGCTGTGCGGCGTTCAGGGTCACGCCATTGCCGATTTCAATGGTGGCGGCTTTCTTGCTGACCAGTTTTACTCCGGGGTCTGTGTCCAGTTGGAGCGTGCCGTCCTCCGTGTTGAGAGCCAGGGTGGTGGTGGAACCTGTCACGAAATTGCCGGATATGGAGCTATAAGCAGCGGCGGCGTTCATCCACCAGGTGGACGTATCCTTGCCGGTCAGCAGGCTTACCTTGCCGGAATCATAGTGGGCAGCCTGGCCGTCCACTGTCCATGTGGCGCTGCCGGTGGCCGAGTTGCCTTCAACCACGGAGTACACATCCAGGGAGCTTGCAAAACCACTGCCCGACTCCGTGCCAAGGTCGCTGGCTGCACTGGTGGTGGCAAAGGTGGCCTTGCTCGTATGAGTCATGCTGCCGAGCACGTCAATATTGCCACCCAGCACCAGTGTTCCGTTGTTGACAATCTGTCCCTTCAGTTTAGTATTCCCACCCAGGGTCAGGGTTGCACCGCTGTTCACCGTGGTGGTGCCGTTCAGCTCGGTGTTCTTCCAGTCGGTGGTATCGAGGTCGCTGCTTACGGTGGTGTCACCGACGGTCTTTACCCAGCCCCACCAGTGTTCGTCAGATAGTGTTACCCCGGTACCAAGCGTTAGCTCCACTATGTCACCCACCTTTTTGTCGATGATATAAGTGCCTCCATCCGGGGCTATCAGAGTAAAGTTGCCAGCGCCCACAGTGGATAATTGTGAGGATTTGAGCTCGACAGCAGCATTATTTATATTCAGCCAGGAAACAGTAGATTTCCATTCAATGGATTGCGTATCCTTCAAGGATTCGTTCAGCACCAGATGACCACCGTCCAGGCTGAACGTTGTCGTGTCATTCGCCAGAGCCCGGGTATATGCTACATCACCGTTTCGGACATAGTAGACAGCAGTATCCTCGATGCCGGCCACGATAACCATGCCATCTTCGTATGTAGCCGACTGCGTGCCCACATTCCAAGTGGCGGTGCCGGTGGCAGCGCCGCCTGTCAGTACAGTATAGGTGGTATCGATTATCTTGTAGCCGTTATTTTCATCAGAATAACGCTCACGAGTACCGGCAGTAAATGCCGTGTTATCCACCGTGATGGTGCCGCCCAGCACCACCGAACCATTGTTTTCAAGTAGCCCATTCAGCTTGGTATTGCCACCCAGGGTCAGTGTCGCGCCGTTATTTACCGTAGTAGTGCCGTTGAGCTCGGTGTTGTTCCAGCCAGTGGTATTCACGGCACCGCTTACTGCGGTAGCACCGGTGGTCTTTACCGTGCCTGACCACTCAGAATCGCTTATCATAATCCCGGTTCCCAGCGATAAATCAGTACCATTAATGACGTAAGAACCGGTACCGCACAGGGTAATGGTTTTATCATCAGTCGCCGTCAGGGCATTCTGATTGAGAGATGTATTGATGGTAACCGTTGAGGCAGCTCCATCTACAGTGGTAATTTCTGGAATGAGGGAGGAAATATCCGTATTCACTACCAAATTACCGCCGCAAAGGAGAATCTTGTTTGTATCGTTACTCTCGAGCACTGTACTCAGGTCAACATTCCCACTGGAAACTCTGTAGGTGCTCTTATCTGTCGTAGTTACGGTGACATCGCCGGCATTATAAGTCGCAGTATTACCGCCAACTTTCCATGTTGCGCTGCCGGCAACCGTTCCAGTGCCTGTGATAACTCCGAGGTAAGTTGTTGTTGTTACCTCGTAACCATTGTATGCAACATCATCGAAACTGCTTGCAGTACTGTGCGTAAAATTCGCAGCATTCAGGTTAATCGTGCCGCCCAGCGTAAGCGAACCGGAGTTGTTAATCTTCCCGCCAAGGTTCAGAACAGTGGATGAATTGAGTTTAATGTAGTTGTTTCCTTCGATGGCAATTTCTCCATTCGCAGTCAGGGAGCCGTAAACGGTAGTCTGGCTACTACTGGTGTTAGCGAAGGTAATTTTGCCATTCACCGTCACATCTGCCTCGCTGTACTTATAATCGCCGTTCGATGCCCTGAAATCAGTGTTTGAAAACACAATGTCACGATTAGACACCATTTTCGCGCCGATAACACAATTTGCTAAAGTGAGGGCGTTGTTGCCTTTCCCTACATTGAGGGAGCCATCCCTGTATATGGCCAATCCATACAGACGATTCTTCTTACTGGTATCGGTGTGTGCAATTTCCACCCCATCTGCAATTGTTGCCTTAGCTTCGCCATTCTCCGCGTTACCATCTCCCACGTATACCCTGAATGTGAGCAAATCGTCCTCAAAACTGCTGTTTATCGCCAAATCTCCTGAAGTCAGGGTTAAATAACAGTTTGTTTGCACCATATAATGTCTGATTTTGCTTGTCAGGAATTCAGACGTCAGGTCTTTGTGGCCGGCGCCGTACACTTTTGTATTGTGTACCCTAATACTATCATCTTGCTTGACTCCTACCAACAAGTCATACAGTGTATCGGTGGCGTAAACCTGGGGATTTTCAACAAATGTTATCGAACCGCCGTTTTCAATTTTGAACTTAGATGCATAAAAATTGAATCTGGAAGAACCGTCATACGAAGTGGAACCAACCACTAACTTGCCATTGCTATCGACAGTTAAAGTTCCTGCTGTAAAATTTGCATTCTGAGTTGTGGAGTAAAGATTTGCACTAGAGCTGCTGACAGTTACGTTGTTGTAAGTTATATCCTCGGTAATTTTGGTCTCGGTTATTGTTAAATCTTCCGCTATGGCCGGGGCTGTGATGACAGTCAGCGTGGCGGTGGAGATAGTGGTAGTAACCACGGAGGGGCTCAGCAGGGCAGTGATGGCCAGCAGAGCACGGCGAAGTGCGGTGGGAAGGTGCAGTTTCATGATGGAGAAAAATGCAGAATTACAAAATAAAAATCAGAAAAAACGTTGAAAGATAACACTGAATCCTATCATAATAGGGGGGGGGACAAGCAAATTTGTTCAATATGACGTTTTTTCTACCATAGAGGCGCTTGCGGCGGGGAACAGACCTGTCGGAGCTCGGGACTTCAGTCCCGACGTTGTAAGCATAGGGGGACTTCCGTCTTCGGCTTCTCCCTCCCGTTTCCGGTAAACCTACGCCGAGACAAGACACCGTGACAGGAAAGCGGCAAAGCGATGCGAGGAAGCCCGCTTTCCCGGTGTTGCGGAATCACAATCCGACAAATGTGCCCATAAACAGATAGAAGACGCTTGAAATGATGTTGTACGGGCACTCGATGGCAAACACGGCAACAGATGCAGGCACAGCATAGAGCCCATGCCAGGTCATATGGCGGGATTCCGGGTCGTGCCAGAGCATATAATCCCTGGTGTAGTCTAACTCGCGGAAGTGTCTGATGCGGCTGGGGGCGTATTTGACGGTGCGGGGCGAGGTCCGGGGGATGCTCCCTATCTGCCAGGTGGAGCCTGACTTGAAAACGATTTCTTTTCCGTCGATTTCCACTTCGCGGAATACTGGTTGTGATTCTGTGCCGGGTACCATGGTGGTTTCCCAGCGGGAGGGCCCCACAATGGCTTCTTTGAAACCCATATGGGCGGAGTTTCGGGTGTCGTGCGCTTTGGCCTGCCTGCCGCAGAGGTAGAGCTTGCCGGCGTGCCGGTAGCAGGTGTGGGGATTTTCTACTTTGACCGCTTCATACTCAATGGCGTGCTCGTAGATGCGCGCATGATTGACCATGCAGGAACTCAGCAGGAGCATGCTGGCGAGGAGCAGGAGTGCCTGTAGTTTGAATGAAAGCTTTTGCATGGGTTACAGGTTTCTTGGAATGTTGCCATATTTGCCAGCTTCCGGAATTGTCATTTTCTTGGGCAGGGGCCGATAATACAGTACAATATTGCCGGATTCGGCGTGAGGGGAACTGTTGTAGGCAATCGGGATTTGCAGGTGGTTGAAATCGGAACTGATATCCAGCATGCTACCCGGTGGCAGGTCTTGCGGAGCTTCTATTCTTGTATTCTGGAGAATGGTGATGTTCCGGTTCTGCCTGAGATGGGTGATGGGCACGATGGTGTGGCAGTACCCAGGCTTGCAGATGAGGATGAAGAAGTCGCTCTGCTCGTAGAATGTGCGGTGCCGGGGGATGCTCACGTGGATCTTGCCGCTTGCATCCGGACTGGTGTGAAATTGATTCTGCATGTTCAGTGTGCGTTCCCATGCATCGTTCATCCAGGGGAAGGGAATGGGCCACATAGGCTCACTGAACAGATAGATATCGGCATCCGTAACAGGTTTTCCCGCAGCGTCCTGCACCCGGAAAGTCTGCTCAAACGAGAAGGAGTGAGTACACGAACCAAGCCCCGCAGCGCAAAGCACTGCCAACCCAAGGCCACGAATGTGGTGTAAGATGCTCATCTGTCGCTCTATCCGTTCAGGGATTGTAGCATGTTTGCATTGATAATCAAGGGTAATTCACATTTTCTTGAGGAGTTTACGAGATGTGTACTTCGATATGAGCTGCCATGCGGCCATAAAAACGCCCCGCAGCGGGTTGCTGCGGGGCGGGGGATAGGGGGAATGTTATGCAGAGACTCAGGCCATGCGGGCGTAGGCATCGGCCTCTACGGCAGCCCAGAGCTTGTTGATGCTGCACTCCACCTCTGCCTTGGCAGCGATGAGCTCGGCACCGGCGGCGCCGTGGGCAAAGAGGTAGTATTTGATCTTGGGCTCGGTGCCGCTGGGGCGCACGGCGAAGCTGCGGCCATCCACCAAGTCGATGAAGAGCATCTTTTCGGCAGGGACGGGGTCGCCTTCGGCGTCTACCATGGTGCCGGCGGAGAAGTCGCGCAGGCCGGCCACGGCGGTGCCGTCCATTTCGGCGGGCGGGTTCTCGATGTAGCTCTTGGTGAGGGCGGCAATCTTGGCGGCGCCGTCGGCACCTTCCATGATGATGCTCTTGCCGAGCTCCTTGTAGTAGCCGAGCTGGGAGTAGATGTTGTTCAGGCACTCGAGGATGCCGATACCCTTGGAGGCGAGGTAGGCGTTCATTTCTGCCAGGCAGAGGGCGGCGGCGTTTGCGTCCTTGTCGCGCACGAAGTCCTGGGCGAGGTAGCCGTAGCTTTCCTCGCCGCCGAAGATGAAGTACTTGCTGTGCTCGAGGCGCAGGGCGCGGGTTTCGGCCTCGGTCATGGAGCGGTAGCCCTGGCGCAGCTCTGCGGGGATGGTCTGCTCGTACTTGCCGAGCTTGGCGGCGATGTACTTGAAGCCGGTGAGCACATTCACGGTGGCAATGCCGAAGGAAGCGGCAATGGCGTCCTGCAGCGGGCTGGTCACAAAGGTCTTGACCATGACGGCGTGGTCGATGTTCTGCGGGGTGATGATGCCCAGCTCGATGGCGCTCATGCAGCGGTACCAGGCCAGCAGGGAGCCGATCTGGTTGCCGGTGAGGAGCTGCATCTTGCCCGTGGCGGTGTCGCGCACGGCGATGCCCATGCGGTCGCTGTCGGGGTCGGTGGCGATGACCAGGTCAGCCTGCTCGGCATCGGCCTGGGCGATGGCCATATCCAGGGCAGGGGCGTTCTCCGGGTTCGGGCTGGCCACGGTGGGGAAGCGTCCGTCGAGCGTATCCTGCTCGGCCACGGTGCTCACGTTGCAGCCTACCTGCTTCAGAATGGGCACGATGCAGCGTCCGCCGGTGCCGTGCAGGTTGGTGTACACCACCTTGGCAGAGGCCTTGGCGAACACATCCGGACGCAGCACAATCCCCTTGAGCTTCTCAATGTAGATGGCATCGAACTCAGCGCCGAGGATGCGGAGCTCACCCTGCTGGTCGGCAGGCAGAGCTTCGTACACGTCGGTGGTCAGGGCGTTCACCTCGGCAATCACCGCCTTATCGTGCGGGGCGATAAGCTGGGCACCGTCATTGAAATAGGCCTTGAAGCCGTTGTCGTGAGCGGGGTTGTGGGAAGCGGTGAGCACCACGCCGGTGTCGGCATTCAGCTCGCGGATAGCGAAGGAAACCTCGGGGGTGGAGCAGGGACCGTCGAACAGAGCACAGTCGCAACCCAGGTCAGTGGCAATCCTGGCGCAGTACTCGGCGAAATCACGGGAGAAGTGGCGCGTGTCGTGTCCCACTACAATCACGGGCTTGCGACCGGTTCCCTCGGCTTCCACAAAGCGGCGCACGTAGGTGATGAGACCGCGCATGGCGCGCCCCACGTTGAAGTAGTTCATGCTGGCTGTGCCCACACAGGGGAACTCGGGGCGGCCGTTGATGCCACCGTGACCTTGTTCGGCGATGGTCACCACCGTGCCGATGGTGCGGCCACGCAGACCGCCGGTACCGAAGGCCAGCGTCTTATAGAAACGGTTGTTGATTTCGGCCCATTCTCCGGCGGCTACCAGCTGCTCAATGGCTGCGGGAACCACCGGATCCTGTGTGCCACTGGTCAGTAGATTGATATTCTCCAGGGAAGACTCCAGCAGCTTGCCTTCAGCCACTGCCTGCTTCAGTGCTTCAATAATGGTTGCATTCATACTTGCCGCGCATTATAGCGCGCGTAGCTCTTTTTTGCAAGTCTCTGTTGCGGCATTTGTCCAGTGCTTACGTTGGACTGCGTGCTCACTAGTGACAGTTATTTGTTGGCTTTTGGTAAACGAGTTGCTGATACAAATCTGCTACCTGGTTTGAAGTGGTTCTGATGTCGTACTGATTGAGCTTTTGCTCATCGATAGGGTATTCCGCCTGATCATGATGCAGGTTGATGATAAAGTCTGCCCATGCCTTCGCGCCTGCTTCCAGAGGTAGCCGAAGAAGTGCTCCGCAATTAGCCGCTTCGGGAACACAGGTGGCGGCCAGGCAGAGACAGCCTGCAGCCTGGGCTTCGATGAGAGAAATAGGCAGGGCTTCGTGTATGGAGGGAAGAAGGAAAAGTGAGTGTTGATTGAGTTGCTCCGGGATGTCTTTTCGGGGGCCTGTCAGATTGACATTTTGTTCCAGATTCAGTGCTTTGATCTTAGCTTTCACTTCTGACTCTAAATGTCCGGCTCCAACCCATGTCAGCTTCCACTCCTTATTCTGCGTTGCCAGATGTTTCATGATATCCAGAACAAAGAACGGGTTTTTCTGTCTCGCAAGACGTGCAACAATGATAATGTTGCGACTATTGAGTTTCGGACATCGAGCATTTCGGAAACGCTGCAGATTGATACCGTTATTAAGCAATGTGCCATGGGTGCCAATGCCTTTACCGAAGTGGAATTGCATGGCATCGTGGGAACAACCTGCTCGTACATCGGCCAGAGTTCGATAGAGTGTATTGGTCAGGTGGTAACAAATCTTGTAGATGATTCGTCGTATCAATCCGTCACCAATTCCTTTCCGTATCCCCATGTGGGCGTGGACAATGAATTTGGTCCCGGGGCTTACCAGTTTTCCGCTGGCGAGCCAGATAACTCCCGTATTGGGCTGCCCTTGAATATGCACAATGTCATATTTCTTTGCGCATAATAATTTCTGCCATTCACGGATACGATGAAAAAGTGACGATGGCTTGAGACGGTAAAAAGGAATATTACGTTTTTCCAATTCTCCAATTCGGTCAAAAACATTGCCTTGGCAAGTTCCCAGTACTTCAAGGTCGAACTTGGTCCTATCAATGTTATCTGCCAGATTAAGCAGGTATTGTTCAATTCCCCCTCCGGTGAACGCGTGAACGATATGCAGGATTTTCATTGCCGATAAAGAGAGGGGGAAAATTACAAATGCTGCTGGACGTCTTCGTTTGTCAGATTCGTAAATCCGAGTTTCTTCATGAAAAAGCGCCTTCTGATTGCAGTAGATACCGCTTTGGGCAATAAACGGATGACGAGCTTTCGGAGCTTATATGACAGCACCATTTTTGCCTTTGTTTTATAGTCTATGGTATAACCGTGGATGATTTCTCGCTCGTGCAGATGGGAGAAACTTAAATTCGCAGAGATGCCTCCGGTTTGGTACCATGAAATTTTTTCATCCACGACACAGTATGGGAGCTTTAGATCCAGGATGTCTGCCATGCTGGCCCAGTCTGCTGCAATTTTGAACTCTTTGTTGCGGTACGGATGCTGAACCAGTAGCTTTGTTCGGTAGAAAGTTGCCTGATGAAAACAGGGCATACAGTCCCGATAGGGGAAATCTTTGTTGCGTGCGGAACCAATGGCTGCAGGGGATTCGTGCTTGACTCCCAGTAACAGGGAATATTGCGTAATAGTACCGAAAATCAGGCTGCAGTTTTCTTCCATTTCCCGGGTGAAGATGTTTTGCAGGACGTTGGGGTTATCAAAGACATCTCCGGCGTTCATAAAGATAATCCACTCACCTGTGGCAAGCCTGGTGCCTTTGTTCATGGCATCATAAATACCTTTATCCGGTTCGGAGATAATGGTGTTGATACGCTCGCGATACCGCTCCACAATCTTCATTGTGGAATCGGTGCTGTTGCCATCTACGACGATGTATTCAAGGTTGGAGTATGTCTGCGCGATGACGCTTTTCAGAGTCATTTCAACACAATCCGCAGCGTTGTATGTTACTGTTACGACTGTTACCTTGGGAGACATGAGAAAATCGTGAGTTATCTGTTCCGGGAGTATACCATGCAGGTGCACGTTTGGCAAGCACTTGCCGTCAGGGTTTAAGAGACATTTACTTAAGAACCGAAAAGCCCATGACGCATGGCGGGGAGGTCGGGTGTGGTGCCGAACCAGTGTTCGAAAGCAATGGCGCCCTGCCAGAGAAGCATACCCTGGCCGGTGGCGGCGGTGCAGCCTCGGGCGGTAGCGGCGCGGTGCAGGGCGGTTTTGTGGGTGACGATATCGTACACCAGTTGGCCTGGGTGCAGTAAATCCGGGGAAAGAGGCAGAGGATCGCCCTCGTGCAGCCCCAGGCTGGTTGCGTTTACGATGAGGTCTGCCGATGCCACGGCAGCGGGCAGTTCCGGGGAATCAAAATGCAGGGCGGTGAGCGTGGCTGCGGTGTGGGGCTTCAGTTTTGCGACCAGTTGCGCCAGCTCCGGGCGGGGGCGGTTCACCAGGGTGAGGGCGGGGCACTGCTCCAGCGCGCACTGGCAGGCCAGGGCGGAGCCTGCGCCACCGCATGCTCCCATGATGAGCACCCGGAGTTCCTTCAGCGGGCGGCCGAAACATTCCTCAATGGCGCGGGAGAAGCCGGGGCCGTCGGTGTTGTAGCCATGCCATCCATCGGCGCGGTGCACCAGGGTGTTCACCGCGCCGCTCAGCTGCGCCAGCGGGTCGAGGAAAACGGCGGCATCATGCGCCCGTTTCTTGAAGGGCACCGTCACGTTCGCGCCGATGAAGTCGCGGGCGGCGAGCTGCGCCAGCAGGGCCTCAAAGGCACCCTCCTCCGTTCCTGCCATCAGGCGCACATAGCGCGCACGGATACCGGCGGCATCCAGTGCCGGCTGTTGCATCTGCGGGGATTTGGAATGGGCAATCGGGTTGCCGATGACTCCCAGTCGGGCATTCTCCGGCAGGGTGTCCAGCTGTTCGGCGGTGTAGAAGGTCTGCATGGTGAAAAAAGATTAACGCAAAATGGCATCGGGCTCATTTTGCGTTAATCCATGTATGGGAAGATTACTTCTTGTCGGCCTCAGCAGGGGCTTCCTTGGGGGTGGAGGAAACGATGCTGGCCTTGGCAATCTTGATGGTTACGCTCGGGGCAATCTCCATGCGTACGGCATCCTGCTCCACCTTGGTGATGACGCCGTAGATACCGCCTGCGGAAACCACCTTGTCACCAGGTTTCAGGGCATCCTGGCGGTCCTTGAGCTCCTTCTGCTGCTTGCGCTGGGGGCGGATGAGCAGGAAGTAGAAGATAATACCGATAAGGCCGAAGGTGATGAGCATGCTCATGGGGTCACCCTGCTGGTCGGCAGCGGCTTGGGCAATGTAGATGGCGTTCATTGTATGTCGTTTGCTTGGTATCGCGAGATGAAGCTGCGCTTGAACGCAGCGAATTCACCGGCTGCAATGGCGCTTCTCGCTTGCGCCATGAGCCGCAGGTAAAAGTGAAGGTTCTGGAAGGAAAGGATACGCAGTGCCAGCATTTCTCCGGCTCGGAAAAAGTGGCGCAGTGCTGCGCGGGAGAACCGGGTGACGTGCGGGTGTCCTTCCGGGTCCAGCGGTTTGGGGTCATCCTTCCAGCGCTGGTTCTTGATGTGGATGGGGCCATCCGGGGTCATGGCAATGCCGTGGCGAGCCAGACGGGTGGGCATCACGCAGTCGAACATATCCACACCTCGCTCAATCATTTCCAGAATCTGGGTGGGGGTGCCCAGTCCCATGGCGTAGCGTGCCTTGTTCTGGGGCAGGTAGGGAGTGCTGTTCTCGATGGCGCGCAGCATCTCTTCCTCCGGTTCGCCTACCGATACCCCGCCAATGGCATAGCCGTCAAAATCCATGGCGGCCAGTTCCTCGGCACAGGCGCGGCGCAAGTCCGCATAGACGGATCCCTGCACAATGCCGAAATGATTCTGCAGCCCGGGGCCGCTCATTGGCTGGTGTTCGTCTACCCAGGTCTTGCAGCGCTTTGCCCAGCGCAGGGTAAGCCCCAGGGATTTTTCTGCATACTTGCGGTCGCAGGGGTAGGGCGGGCATTCATCGAAAAGCATGGCGATATCACTGCCCAGGTTGGCCTGAATTTCCATGCTGCGCTCCGGGGTCAGCATCATGTACGAGCCATCGATGTGGTTGCAGAAGCGCACCCCTTCCTCCGTAATCTTGCGCAGCCTTGCCAGACTCCATACCTGAAAGCCGCCGGAATCGGTAAGCATGGGTTTGTTCCACCCGGTGAAGGAATGAAGCCCTCCCAGATTTCGGATAGCTTCATCTCCCGGGCGGAGACAGAGGTGGTAGGTGTTGCCCAGGATAATCTGGGCGCCGAGAGCCTCCAGATCTTCCGGGTGCAGCGTCTTTACCGTGCCCTGCGTACCCACCGGCATGAAAATCGGGGTGGGTACATCGCCGTGTGGCAGATGCAGGGTGCCCAGGCGCGCCCCACTGGGGTCTGTCTTGTGTAAATCAAAGCTCATCGTTCTTCACATAGCGTGCGGAAAAGATGGGCTTGCCCATCGCTTCCCATTGTTTCTGGAAATCGGTCTTGGGGTAGAACGGAGCATTCCACTCTTCTCGGCGGAACAAGGGGCTGGCATCCATGCGTTCGCACACCCATTGGAAATACTCCTCGTGGTCGGTCTTGAACAGAACTTCGCCACCGGAAGCCAGGGCGCGGTGCAGCACCGGAATGAAACTATCCTGTACCAGGCGGTTCTTGTGGTGCTTTTCCTTTGGCCAGGGGTCGGGGAAAAGATAGTGCAGGCGGCTGATGCTGCCCGGTGCTACCATCCATTCCAGAAAGTAGCGGCTCTCCACACGGAGTCCTCGCATGTTGTCCAATCCACGGCGGGCACTCTCGTTGCATACTTTGCGGATACGCCCCAGCAGACGCTCCACACCAAGAAAACGGGTCTCGGGGTAATGCTCCGCCATAGCCAGCAGGAAACCGCCATCTCCGCAGCCCAGATCAACTTCACAGGTATCGCCGGACCCGAAGATTTCTGGTACTCCGTACCGTGCAAAATAGTCATCTGGAACAAAAGCCGTACTCATCACCGCTGCATTGTACATAAGGCTGCTCCGAAAGTCAATCCATTCCCGGTGGTAGAATGCACAAGTTCATGTGTTGTACAAGGATTCCCGTATACAATCTCTCTCCTGGCACCCTGAATAAGCTGGTTGTACGCGGTGCGCGGAACTTGAAACAGGCTGAATCCCGGTAGAGAAGGGCCGAGAACTACCAACAGCATGATTTTTTTGTTAACTGGCACATTTTAAGCTCGCTTTTTGGTGTTAAAAGTGGCAGAGTTAGCAGGAACAGAACCTATTAAGGAATCATGAGCGAAAAGCCCCAGCCTCCGTATAAACGTATTCTTTTGAAATTGAGTGGTGAAGCCCTTCGTGCCCCTGGTAGTAAGGACAATATCTCTCCTGAGATCGTGGCTCGCATTGCACGCGAAATCGCTGAGGCTCAGCAGCAGGGGGATTTGCAGATTGCCATTGTCGTGGGCGGTGGTAATATCTGGCGTGGTGCCAAGGCCAGTGTTCGTGGCATGGATCGCCCCACGGCAGACTATGTGGGTATGCTTGCCACGGTGATGAATGCGCTTTCCATCTGCTCCGCTGTGCAGGAGGCCGGTGTGCCCGCCCATGTGCAGAGTGCTATCGAAATGAAGAACGTGGCAGAGCCCTATGTCCGTAACAAGGCCCGCCACCAGCTCCGTGCTGGCGAGGTCGTGGTATTTGCTGCCGGTACCGGCAACCCCTTCTTCAGCACTGATACCGCCGCTGCCCTCCGCGCCTGTGAAATCAATGCCGAGGTGGTGATGAAGGCCACCTCTGTGGACGGTGTATATACTGCCGACCCGAAGACTGACCCCACGGCAACCCGTTTTGATGCCATTTCTTACGAGGAGTGCATTTCCCGCAATCTTAAGGTGATGGATCAGACCGCTTTCACCCTTTGCAAGGATAACGCCAAACCCATTATGGTGTTCGATATGCACAAACCCGGCAATATCACCCGCGCCCTGCTGGGTGAAAAGATTGGCACCATCATCGGCTAAATCATTTTCAACAAACAACATCATACAACAACAATGGACGAAGAAACACTCTTACTCGAAGTTGAGACCGCCATGGAAGAAGCGGTGGAGCACATGCAGACTGGCTTTGCAGGTGTGCGCACAGGCAAGGCTTCTCCCTCCCTTGTGGACAATATGGACATTTTCGTGGCTGCCTATGGTTCCAGCATGAAGCTCAAGAGCTTGGCTGTGGTTTCCACCCCGGATGCCCGCTCCATCCTCATTCAGCCGTTTGACCCTGGTACCCTCAACGACATCAAGAAGGCTATCGCCGAGAGCCGTCTGGGTATCTCCCCCATCATCGATGCTCGTTCCGTGCGTCTGCCCATCCCTGAGCTGACCGGCGAGCGCCGCAAGGAACTCTGCAAGTATGTATCCGGCCTGGGCGAAGAAACCCGCGTGCGCATCCGCGGTGTCCGTAAGAACGGTATGGACGGCATCAAGAAGATGAAGTCCGACAACATCCTGACCGAGGACGGTGTCCGCACCGCCGAAGAAAAGGTTCAGAAGCTCACCGATAAGTACGTGAAGACCGTAGGTGACCTTGTGGCCGCCAAGGAAAAGGAAATCATGACGGTGTAATTCCTCTTACAATCCCCCAATCCTCTTATACAAAATGAGCACGAATACCACAAACGTTCTTTCCTCCGGTATCGAGATTATCGGTTCCATTCGTTTCCAGAACGACATGCACATCGATGGTCACATCGAGGGAAAAATCGAGTCCGACACTGGTAAGGTGACCATCGGCGAAATGGCCGATATCAAGGGCGATATCCACGCCGGCGAGGTCCAGATCTACGGAAAGGTCGAGGGCAACATCGAGAGCAACCGCTGCCATCTCAATGCCCAGTCCAACGTAACCGGCGATATCACCACCGGTACTCTTTCCATGGATGAAGGCGCCCGTCTCAGCGGCCGCGCCCAGATTGGTTAAATCCTTTTCTAAAATAACCTTTTTTCAAAGAGTTGCCCATTAGGGCAACTCTTTTTTGTGCTGTTTCAGATCAGCAGGACTATTCCGCTCGTCCGCATCTCGCATTTCTTCGAGAAATGCCTCAGTATTTGCTTTTATTATCGTACATACATGGAAAGCTTTTATAACTTTTTTTGACGATATTCACATGTTTTGGTAAATATATTTACCTGCAA
Organism: Akkermansiaceae bacterium UBA3385; assembly: GCA_002358905.1. Lineage (GTDB taxonomy): Bacteria > Verrucomicrobiota > Verrucomicrobiia > Verrucomicrobiales > Akkermansiaceae > Akkermansia. The sequence continues at coordinate 177 of DEPT01000020.1, read as the reverse complement.
AGCAGAAATGGGTTCATTTTTTCACTAAGTATAAGCGCTTGCGGCGGTTTAGCTGGAAAGCAGTAACCCCTGGTGTCTTTTTGTTGTTTATTTTCATTTTTCTGTTACGCTGCAGGTCTCTCTTCCCTTATCCGTAGGGAACAGAGGCTGATAAGTAAATAGAAAACAACGTATATG
>DEPT01000012.1 GCA_002358905.1 Akkermansiaceae bacterium UBA3385 | reverse complement strand
CCACAAAAGTTGGGCTTGACCCGTGTACACAAGGGTGCACACCAGGTGTACATGGGTGTACTTTTTGCCCCTTGGGTGTACACCCGGTGTCGACTCCATATCAGCCTAAAATAAACGGGTCACCCCCAAATATAGGTCTCTGATACGATTCTCTTGGAACGCTCCCGCCTAGTCTCCGGGAGCGTTTCTTCTTATGTTGTTTGCTTGAATTATAGTTCTCTCGCCCGCTGGCGGGGTAAGAGGTTCTCTGGAGCCATGGGCGATTACCTGATTTATGGGTGCAATTGGCGAGCCTCCTTCAGGGATTTCAGCTCCTTTGTCAATGTTATAGACTTGTTTATGAACTGAGTGTAGAGTTCTTTTCCTTTTTCGTCGAGGCTGATGTACTTTTCTCTACGTGAGATGACCTGTTCATTGATGTATCCGTCTTTGTTGAGTGCGGTCATGGTATGTGCGACTGTTGTATAATCCCTATGTATGAGATTGTATACTATGCTTTTCCTGGTCTTACCAAGAGTCCAGAGAATGCCCAGTACGCTGAGTCCAAGGGAGGTGACATGATTCACCATGATATCAGCTGCAAGCTTGCTGCCGGTAAGCTCGTATTGTGCTTCGTCGTAATTTCGGATATACATAACTGCTTTGTGTGAGGTTGGTATGTAACATGTGGAGCTCTTTGTTTTCCCGGTGTAATGAGTGTGATTCACCAAGGGAAGAACCTATTGGGCTATGCGTGACAATCCGGAAGGAAATCCATAGCCGTGAGAGCGAGCTGAAAGATTAGCAGAAAGTATATGAATGTACCAAGCTGTATAAGCAGCTTGAGGGAAAAATCACTGTCAAGATGGAGAGAAAAAGCGTAAAATGTTACATTGTCAACTTTCATATGCCACAAGTGTAAGCGTACAGGAAAAAATTGTGTCGTGTGTCGCGATGCCCAAGTGATTATTGAGCTCTCCAAGGATTTCTCGTACCGGACAACCAAATCGGTGACACCGTTAAATCCGCATTCAACGCCACTAATACCGGCTTCAACGTCGCCCGCGACTACCACATCCGCCGCACCAACGACTAAAAACTCAGCCGCCCACAAGGCGGCTTTTTCTTTGCCTTTTGACAAGTGGCCCCAAGTATGGACACTCACTTTCATTCCAATACTTCCGTTCGGTCTTTCTTCAAATCTATCACGTCCGAGTCTATGGGCTGCGGCCACCCGGACAAAGTTGCAGACGCTACTTCACGACCTGCAACCGAAACTCGGTTGCAGGTCGTTTCTTTGGACAAGCTGGTGGAGCTATACTTTCAAGGAAAACTTGCGAATCTTGTAATTCATCATTCTGGGAGATACGCCCAATTCACGGCCGGCGGCAGAGATGTTGCCGTGATGGCGTTCCAGAACTCTCTGCAGGATTTCTTTTTCGTAATGGGCAAGCATGGAGGAAAGGGAACCGATTGCGTTGGCGTCGTGATGGATGTTATCCGTCTCCGGTTGCAGGGAGGGAGGCAAATTATGGACGCGAATGCAATCATCCTGAGTTGTCAGCACGGCTCGTTCCATACAATTTTCCAGCTCACGAACATTTCCCGGCCAGGGATATTCCATCAGCGCATTCATGGCGCGGGGGGAGATGCGTGTTATGTTTTTGGCGTAGCGAAGATTCATTTTTTCAATGAAATGCTCCGCCAAAAGGATGATATCGCTCTTTCTGGAAGCAAGCGAAGGCATGATGATGGGAAAAATGTTGAGGCGGTAGTACAAATCTTCGCGAAAAAGATTCTGAGCCATCATTTCCTCCAGATTGCGACTTGTTGCAGCTAGTATGCGCACGTTGGAATGTAATTCCTGATTGCTACCCACGCGAGAAAAGGTACGCTCTTGAAGGAATCGGAGCAGCTTCACCTGAGTTTGCGGCGTTAAATCGCCGATTTCATCGAGAAAGAGCGTGCCTCCATCTGCGGCTTCTGCCCGCCCGATGCGCCGCGTAACCGCCCCGGTGAACGCTCCTCGCTCATGACCAAAAAGCTCGCTTTCAACCAGAGCTTCCGGCAGGGCGGCACAATTCAGAGTTACAAAAGGCTTCCCCTTTCTGTCGGAGAGCTCAACAATGGCCCGCGCCAGCAGTTCCTTACCGGTACCGCTGGCGCCGCGAATCAAAACGGTCGCATCACTGGGAGCCACCTGTCTGAGCTGAGCATAGACCTGCTGCATTTCCCGACTGGTACCGACCATGTCCCCGGGATTTTCACACAACTGGCTCCGCAGGCGCCTGTTTTCATCCAACAAGGCAGCACGTTCCTCGTGAATTTCGATGCATCGCGCCGCGGCATCGCCCGTTATGCCGGCTACAATTTCGAGGATAGCGGCATCCTGTTCCAGATTAGAATCGGACTCAACCTGCCGGTCGATGGAGAGAGTGCCGATTACCTTATTATGTTGAATGAGCGGCACACAGATAAAGGCGACCTGATAGGGGTAAGTATGAGAGCCGGTTCTGTTAAGAAATCGGGCATCTTTGCGTAAATCCGGCACAATGCAGCGCTTCCCGTTCTCGGCCACCATGCCGGTTATGCCTTCCCCCATGCGGTATTGCCCCAGTTTCTGCCGCCGGGCCTCTATGCCGTGCGAGGCCTCGATAGCCAGCGTATCTCCAAACAGCAGGGTGAACGTCCCGCGCATCATCCCCATCCGCTTTGCCAGAATGCACAATACCTTATTGAGCAGTTCCTCGACATCCTTTTCATGAATTACGGCAGAACTGACTTCCTGAATCATCAGAAATTCCGGTGAAATTTTCATCTGCTGCGCATACTATACCATTTTTGTAGTGCTTTTTCAAGACTGATTCCGTGAACTTTTTCCAGGGTGCTCCGACAACAACAAATTCTCATCGCGCGGTCACTTGTTCGCGGCGAGCAGGAGGGCACGGCGGTATTCCACCGGAAAGAGGCGCACGAAGCGGGGGCGGTAGTGCTGCCAGTTGGCAATCATGCGCTCCGCGAGCACGCTGCCGGTTTCCCTGTGGTGTTCCTGTATCAGCGCCAGGAGTTCCAGTTCCGCCTCTGAATCGGCCGGCACGTTTTCGAGGTCAACGCAGTCTGTATTGCAATGGAGATCGAAATCGCCGTTTTCATCATAGACGTAGGCAATTCCCCCGGTCATGCCGGCGGCAAAATTAACCCCGACTGCGCCCAGCACGGCGACACGCCCGCCGGTCATATACTCGCAGCCATGGTCGCCCACGCCCTCTGCCACCAGGATGGCACCACTGTTTCTGACCGCAAAGCGTTCACCGGCCCGGCCGTTGATAAAAATGCGACCGGAGGTGGCGCCGTAGCCGACCACATTGCCGGCAATCACGTTATCCTGAGCCCTGAAAGCGGATTCTGCCGGCACCCGGATACTGATGCTGCCACCGGAAAGCCCTTTCCCCACAAAGTCATTTGCCTCGCCAACGAGCCGCAGCGTGACCCCCTTCACCAGGAAAGCACCGAAGCTTTGCCCGGCACTTCCCCGCAGATTGATGCAGAGCTGGTCGGGGCGCAGCACCGCTGCCAGCTGAGAGTGGGCAATACGCCCGGAGAGGGCTGTGCCGATGCTGCGGTCGGTGTTGAAGACTTGCGCCTGTATGGTGGTGGACCGTCCCGAATGCAGCGGGAGATGGGCGAGATAGCGCTCGTCAAACGAGTTGACTGCCACCGCGTTAGTTGACTTTTCGCAGGCTGCGGGGGCGGGCACCAGCAAGGCGGATAAATCGATCCCGTAGCGCGCGGCGTCCTTCTTAACGCAGAGCAGGTTGGCGCGCCCGCAGGCTTCCTGAATGCTGTGCAGGCCCAGCGAGGCGAGGAGTCTGCGGACTTGCCGGGCGACGAGCCTGAGGTAATTGACGATATATTCAGGCTTGCCGATGAAGCGCTTGCGGCGTTCCTCATCCTGGGTGGCAACACCCATGGGGCAGGTGTTGCTGTGGCACTGGCGAATCATGGCACACCCCAGGCACACCAGTAGAGTGGTGCCGAAACCGAACTCCTCCGCGCCCAGGAGCGCGGCGATGACCACATCACGGCCGGTTTTGAGCTGTCCATCCGTCTGGAGCCGCACCCTGTTGCGCATATTGTTGAGCACAAGAGTATGGTGCGCTTCTGCCAGCCCCAGTTCCCAGGGCAAACCCGTGTGGCGGATGCTGGTGAGCGGCGAGGCGCCGGTGCCGCCATCGTAGCCGGAAATCAGGATGGTATCCGCACTGGCCTTGGCTACCCCTGCGCACACCGTTCCCACGCCCATTTCAGAAGCCAGTTTGACCGAAACGCGGGCCCTGGGATTCACCTGCCGCAAGTCATAGATAAGCTGGGCGAAATCCTCAATTGAGTAGATATCGTGGTGCGGCGGCGGAGAAATGAGACTCACCTGCGGAATGGCGTGGCGTACCCCGGCAATAAACGCATCCACCTTAAACGCTGGGAGCTGGCCGCCCTCGCCGGGCTTGGCTCCCTGAGCCATTTTAATCTGGATTTCCTCTGCGTGGCATAAGTAGTCCGTAGTGACCCCGAAGCGACCGCTGGCCACCTGCTTGGTGGCGCTGTTGAGCAGCGTGCCGAAACGCGAGGTCTCCTCACCGCCTTCACCGCAGTTGCTGCGGGCTCCTATGCTGTTCATGGCCGTGGCGATGGCATGGTGCGCCTCAGGGCTGAGCGATCCCAGCGACATGGCGCCCGATACAAAATGCTTCATTATCTCACCTTCGCTTTCCACTTCTTCCAGCGGAACCGGCGCTGCCTCACGAAAATCCAGCAGACTCCTCAGCGTGCACGGGTGCGCTTCCTGGTGGTCAATCAAGGCACTGAATCCGGCCATCTTTTCTTCGTTGTTTTCCCATACCGCTTCGCGGAAGAGCTTGATTGCCAGCGGTGTCCACAGGCGGGACTCTCCGTCCTTGTGATACTTGTAAACCCCGCCTGGCGGCAAGGCACGGGAGGCGGATTGCGACTGCGCCAGGCGCGCAGCTGCATCGGTCGCGATGCGGGGCAAGCCCGCGCCTCCTATGCGCGTCACCGTGCCGGGCAGAAATTCGTTGATGAAATCAGGGCTCAGGCCCAGGGCCTCGAAGGCCTGAGCCGAGCGGTAGCTGCGGAGTGTAGAAATCCCCAGCTTCGACATAATCTTGAGCAGACCTTTATCAAGAGCCCTCACATAATTGCCGGCCGCCGTGACCGCATCGCAGTTCACCTTGCCGGAGCGGGTCAGTTCGGTGATGCTCTGCAAGGCCAGCCATGGGTTGATGGCGGTGGCACCATAGCCCAGCAGCAGCGCGGCGTGCATGACCTCGCGCACTTCTCCCGAGCTGACGATGATTCCGGCATCCGGCCGCAGATTGCTCTCAACGAGTGCTTTATGCACACAGACTGTGGCAAGGAGAGAAGGGATAGCGGCGTATCCGGCGGGCAGCTTCCGGTCTGTAAGCACAATAAGCCGCTGCCCTCGCTTCACGGCCGCGATGGCTTGCGCGGCCAAGCCTTGCAGCGCATGCCTGAGAGCCGTTCCATCTGCATCCGGCACAAAACCGCAGTATATTTCGGCGGTTTCGTAACCATTCCTGTCCAATGCGGAAAGGTGCATCAATTCGTCATCCGTCAGGATGGGGCGTCGCAACTTGATGAGCCTGGCGTGTTCCGGCGTTTCTTCCAGAATATTTCCTTTGTTGCCGATGTAGGTCATGAGGCTCATCACGAGTTCCTCCCGGATGGGGTCAATGGGCGGATTCGTAACCTGCGCGAAGCTTTGCTTGAAGTAGTTGAACAGCAGCTGCGGCTTGTCGGACAGCACCGCCAGCGCTGCCTCCATCCCCATGGAGCCTATGGGCTCGGTGCCTTTGTCCGCCATCGTTGATAATATGGTATCAACATCCTCCTTGCTGTATCCGAACAGCAGCTGGTTTCTCAGCAAATCAGCCTCCGGTTCTGCCGCCGTTATCTCAGTAAACAGCCCGCGCACCGATAAGCGGTTTTCCTCTACCCAGCGGCGATAGGGCTTGCTGCGGGCCAGGGCAGTCTTCACCTCGGCATCCTCCAGGATGCGTTGCCCGGGGATATCCAGCACCAGTATGCCGCCCGGTTTCAGGCGCCCCTTTCGGCGGATTTGTTCCTGCGGTATATCCAGCACCCCGGCCTCACTGGCCAGAACCAGCAGACCATCATGACATTCCGTGAAGCGCAGGGGGCGCAGGCCATTCCTGTCCAGCAGGGCCACGGCTCGGCTACCATCAGTTGCCACGATGGCTGCGGGGCCATCCCATGGCTCCATCAGCGCAGAGTGATACTCGAAAAACGCGCGGACATCGCGCCCCATGTGGTAGTTCTCGCCCCAGGCCTGCGGAATGAGCATCAGCAGCGCATGCTCCAGCGGCCGCCCGGCTGCCACAAGAAGCTCCAGCATATTATCCAGACAGGCGGAGTCGCTCTGCGCTTCGTTGATGAGCGGGAGCAGTCTGCCCAATCGATTTCCGAGCACGTCGCTCTTTAACAGATTCTCGCGGGCTTTCTGGGCATTCAGGTTGCCGCGCAGTGTGTTGATTTCTCCATTGTGCGCCAGATAACGGAACGGCTGTGCCAGAGCCCAGGTGGGGAAGGTGTTGGTGCTATAGCGCTGGTGCACCACCACCAGAGTCGATACCATGCGGGGATCCTGCAAATCCGGGTAAAAGGAATCCAGCTGAGCCCCCTGCAGCAGCCCCTTGTATACGATGGTGCGGGACGACATGCTGCAAATGTACAAATCCGGGATGGCTTTTTCGAGGCAGCGCCTCATGACGTAAAGGTTGATTTCCTGCTCCCCGGGGACTTCCGTGTTGTCCGCAATGAATAACTGGCGGATGCAGGGAACAGTGTCCCGCGCCACCTGACCGATACGCTCCGTGCAGACCGGCACCTGTCTCCACCCGAGAATCCTGCCGCCTTCCCGCTGTATCACTTCCTCGATGGCTGCCTCCTGACCCTCTCCGCCAAACATCATAGCCACGCCATACTGCCCGGGCGCCGGCAGGGGAAAATCAACGACCGCCCGGAAAAAGGCATCGGGCAGGGCAATCAGCAATCCGGCACCATCGCCGGTATCAGGGTCAGCACCGGAGGCGCCTCTGTGCATCAGGCGTTTCAGCACCGTGATTCCCTGTCCAATAATGCGGTGACTTGCCTCGCCTCTCAAGTTGGTCACCAGCCCGACTCCACAGGCATCATGCTCAAACCGGGCCTGATAAAGCCCCTTGTCTTCCGGTACGTATAACTGCGTCTTCATACAAACGGTATAATGAATCTCTACTCTTTTTCTCCTGCAAATACCGTGCCAACTTTGAAATCCGGGCTGTCATACCTTAGAATTTGAGCAATGAGCACAGAAAAATGGTAGCCGTGCTTCGAGAACAACAAACACCAATTTATCGAGATGCGTGGCTGATCCCGGTGTTTCTACGCTTGTTGAACGCACCGCCTATTACAATCTTGTAAAACCACCCACCTGAATTTTACATTTTTTACCTGTCACGGGGCGTTGAGAAAGTGTGTCGAAGCCGGAATTTCAGTCCCGAGCCGCCGTAAAGTGGCAATTTTTGGGATGCGTTGAAAAGTTGGCACGGTATTTGCTGGAGTAAAAAGTAGAGCCACCGGCTCGATAAAACAAAGGAAGAAACCATGAGAAATCTCAATCGCAAAAACGCAGTAAGAGACATATCCACATCGAAGAGCCCGATTGTCCCGGAGGCGGTACAAACCGGCATAGCCGATTATGGCTGCGACGTGTTCAACGCCGAGGTCATGCGCGACTACCTGCCCAAGGAAACGTGCAGCAAATTATTACAGACCATTGAGAAGGGTAAGCCGCTGAACCCTGAGATTGCCGGAGATGTGGCACACGCCATGAAGGAATGGGCCGTGGCCAGGGGCGCCACCAGCTATACCCACTGGTTTCAGCCGCTCACCGGCGGCACGGCAGAGAAGCATGATTCTTTTCTGGAGCCAAGCGGCAGCAAGGCCTTGTTTGCGTTTTCCGGCAAGAACCTCATCATAGGCGAGCCGGATGCTTCCAGCTTTCCCTCCGGTGGCCTCCGCTCCACGTTCGAAGCGCGTGGTTACACGGCCTGGGACCCGACCAGCCCGGCCTTTATCAAGCGGCATGACAATGGGGCAACCCTCTGTATTCCCACGGCCTTCTGCAGTTATACCGGTGAGGCGCTGGATAAGAAGACACCGCTGCTGCGCTCCATTCAGGCTCTTTCTGCCGCCACCCGGCGCCTGATGCAGTGCTTCGGGTGCTCCGGCAATGGCAAGGTGACTGTCACGCTGGGCGTGGAGCAGGAGTATTTCCTGATCGACAAGCACTTTTTTCTGCTGAGGCCGGACCTCATCCAGACCGGCAGGACCCTGTTCGGCGCGCCGCCCGCCAAGCACCAGCAGCTGGAAGACCACTATTTCGGCGCCATCCGTCCGCGCGTGCTCAACTTTATGAGCGATGTGGAGCAGACCCTCTGGAAGCTGGGCATTCCGGCCAAGACCCGCCACAACGAAGTGGCACCGGCGCAATTTGAGCTGGCTCCCGTCTTTGAGGAGGTGAACCTAGCCTGCGACCACAATATGCTGGTGATGGAAATACTGCGGCAGACGGCAGAGAAGCACGGTTTTGTCTGCCTGCTGCATGAGAAGCCCTTTGCCGGGGTGAATGGCTCCGGCAAGCACAACAACTGGAGCATCAATTACGAAGGCAGAAATTTGCTCAATCCCGGCAGCAATCCGCAGGACGATGCTATCTTCCTGACGGTGCTGTGCGCCATCATCGAAGCCGTTGACCTGCATGCTGATTTGCTCAGGAGCGCCGTAAGCGGAGCCGGCAATGACCACCGGCTCGGTGCCAATGAAGCGCCTCCGGCCATTATCTCCGTGTATCTGGGCGACCAACTGGAAGCCATCCTGGAGCAGTTGGAGCAAGGCAGCGTGCAGGATGCCGCCGATATTGCGCCCATGAAGGTCGGAGTGGATACGCTGCCGCCTCTCCCCCGCGATGCCACCGACCGCAACCGCACCAGCCCCTTCGCCTTCACCGGCAACAAGTTTGAGTTCCGCGCGCCGGGTTCAAGTCAATCCTGTTCCGGTGCAAATATCATTCTCAATGTGATTGTGGCAGAAGCCTTTGACCGCATGTCCGATTTCCTTTCCGGCGTGAAGGCTGCGGATTTCCATGAGAAGCTGCAGAGCCACCTGCAAGCCATTCTGAAGGCACACAAGCGCGTTATTTTCAATGGTGACGGCTACACACAGAGCTGGTTGGAGGAAGCAGCACGCCGCGGCCTGCCGCATACCCGCACCACGATGGAATCGCTCAAGTGCCTGACCAGCCCGGAAAATGTGCAGTTATTTGAGAAATACCGGGTTTTCAGCCGCCGCGAACTGGAATCCCGCTTCGAGGTGGGGTTGGAAGATTACCACCGTAAGATACGAATCGAAGGCAGAACGGCGCTGGAAATGGCGACCAGCCAGATTATTCCGGGGGTTCAGCAGCAGTATCTCGCGGTGCTGAACAGCCTGAAACTGGCGCGGGAGACCGGCGTAAGCTCCGGGCTCGAAGCCCTGCGCTCTCAGGCTGCTGTTCTGGGCGAGGGGCTGGATAGCCTGCAGCAGCACTGCGATAAACTGCGTGTCGCGCTGGGCGGCTTGCACGAGGAAATACTGGCGGCCATGCAGAATCTGCGCCGCGTAGCAGATGAACTGGAGGCGAAGGTGGCCGATGAAAACTGGCCGCTGCCGAAATACCATGAAATGCTCTTCATCTACTGATTAGCGCTTTATCGACTTATGTCTGACGCCTTAAAACATGAATGTGCCGTGGCCATGGTGCGCCTGAGAAAAGACCGCTCTTACTACAAAAGGAAATATGGTATAGAGAATTACGGTCTCAGCCGCCTCATCCTTCTGCTCGAAAAGCAGCACAATCGCGGTCAGGACGGTGCGGGGATAGCGGCGCTGCATCTCCACCCCGAAGCGGGCCTCCCAGCGTATCAGCTGGTGCGCTCGGCCGCCGATAATCCGCTGGCGGATGCTCTGCGGCAGGTTGGCGACGGGGCTCGATTCCACAGTGAGCTGCTTCTGGGGCACCTGCGCTATGCGACCTTCGGGCGTAACGATGTGAGTTGCTGTTATCCCTTTGTGCATGAATCGACGCAGCTGGGCCGCATGCTCCTGCTGGCCGGGAATTTCAATCTGACGACTAATACAGAAATGTATGAGCGCTTCCTGGCCACCGGGCATCACCCGGCGAGTCATGCAGATGGGTATCTGTTGTTGCAGACCATAGCGCACTACTTGGACCGCGAGGAGTCCCGCACCCCCGGAATGGTCAACCTTTCTGGGGTGCTGCGGGCTGCTCTGCAGCCCTTGGATGGAGCATTCACGCTCTGCGGCATGACCGGTTCTGGAACCGTCTTTGCCATTCGCGATGCGCACGGTATCCGCCCCGGGTATTATTATTTCGATGATGAGGTGTTTGTGGTCGCCAGTGAGCGCCCGGCAATACAGGCGGCCTTCAACTGCACGACCGGGGAGGTGATGGAACTGCCCGCCGGGAAAGCCGTTGTGATGACTGCGGATGGGCAGCTGGAAGTCACCGACTGTCTGCCCGAAGCCGAGCCCCGCGGCTGTGTCTTTGAGCGTATCTATTTCTCGCGCCCGAATGATGCGGACATTCACCGGGAGCGCCGCAATCTGGGGCGCCACCTCATGCCGCAACTGTTGCAGGCTGTCAGGGATGATCTGGCTCATACCTTCTTCAGCTATATCCCCAACTCTGCCAGAGTCGGCTTTTTCGGGCTGCAGGAGGAACTCATGCGCCTGGCTGCCGAGCGTGGCACCTGTATGCGCTCCGGACAGATTGCCGTCAAGGATGCCAAGTTGCGCACCTTCATTGCAGATGCCGCCAGTCGCCGCGATTTGTACCGGCATGTGTATGACCTGACCTACGGCCTGGTGCAACCGGGAGAAGACACGCTGGTGGTATTGGATGATTCCATCGTGCGCGGCAACACCATGCGGGACGCCATCCTCCCCATGCTTGACCGCCTGGACCCGGTTAAAATCATCGTTGCCAGTACGGCGCCCCCCATCAAGTACCCGGATTGCTATGGTATCGACATGTCCACCGCCGGTGAATTGATTGCGTTCCGGGCAGCGGTATCCCTTCTGCGGAAGAAAAATGATACGCAGACGCTCATGCGTGCCTACGACTGCGCCCGTGGGCAATTGCAGCAAAAGCAGAGCTGTATCAATTGCCTGGCTATGGTTTATGCCGCCATTCCGGATGAGGAATTGATTGCAGAGATTGCCCGGCTCCTCACTCCGGAAGAAATGCGGGCCGAGGTGCAGGTGGTGTTTCAGAGCTGCGACGCGCTGCGGGAATGCTGCCCGCACCACAGCGGTGACTGGTACTTTACGGGGCGATATCCCACACCAGGCGGTTATCGGGTAGCCAATCAGGCTTTGGTAAACTTTGTAGAGAACAAAAATGAACGAACCTATTGATATGGAATACAGATGGAAAGCCGAAAGAGAACGGCGTGCCTTCCTGGCTCTGGCAGATGGCACGGTGTTCAGGGGCTACTCCGTGGGTGCCCCGGTGGATTCACCGGGAGAAGTGGTCTTCAACACCGGCATGACCGGCTACCAGGAAATCGCGACCGACCCATCCTATGCCGGGCAGATTGTGACCCTCACTTCACCGGAAATCGGAAATTACGGCTGCGCGGCGCAGGATGCCGAGTCCCGGGGCTGTTTTCTGAACGGGCTCGTCGTGCAGGAACTGAATCCGCCCGCCAATTACAGGGCAGAGGAATCGCTGCAAAGCTATCTGCTCCGCCATGGTATACCCGCCATTGCCGGGGTGGATACACGCGCGCTTACCCTGCATCTGCGCTCGCACGGCACCCAGCGGGCCTATCTTCATGTCAGCGAAATTCCTATGGATGAAGCCACCGCGATTGAGCATGCTGCGGCCTGGGAAGGACTGGATGGGCAGGATTATGCCTCGCGTGTGACCACTCCGGTCGCATACGAGAGAAACCCGCAGGGAAAATACAGAATTGTGGCGTATGATTTCGGTATCAAATACAATATTCTGCGGAGCATGCAGCGGCAGGATATGCAGGTGCTGGTGGTCCCGGCGCATACTTCTGCGGCTGAGGTCCTGCGCCTGCAGCCGGATGGTGTTTTCCTCTCCAACGGCCCGGCAGATCCCTCTGCCTTGGGCTACGCGCAGCAGACAGTCCGCGAATTGCTGGGCAGGGTACCCCTGATGGGAATCTGCCTAGGGCACCAGCTGCTGGGGCTTGCATGCGGTGCAACGTGCCACAGGCTTACCTTCGGGCACCACGGATGCAATCATCCGGTGCTGAATGTGCAGACCGGTCGCGTGGATATCACCAGTCAGAATCATAATTTTGCCTTGCGGGATTTGCCATCCTCTCTGGAACTCACTCATATCAACCTCAATGATGACAGCATCGAGGGCATACGCCACCGTTCGGAACCGGCCTTCAGTATTCAGTTCCACCCGGAGGCGGCTCCCGGTCCGCACGATGCGGACTCCCTCTTCCTCGATTTCCGAAACCTGATTGAACACTCATGAGCGTGTCCCTCTATCAATTTAATGCGCTGGCCGTGTTTCAGCATATCGAAGCGCATTTCCGGCGCTGGACGGCAGAGACCGGGGCTGAGCAGTTTGTGGTCGGGATAAGCGGCGGCAAGGATTCCGCCGTTGTGGCAGCCCTGTTGGCGCGTGTTTTCGGCTCGGAACATGTGATCGGGGTCCTCCTGCCCAATGGATTGCAGACAGATATCCGCGATGCCCGCGAAGTTGTGGAACTGCTGGGAATCCGCAGCCTAGAGGTCAACATCCGCCCATGCTTTTCCGCTTTGCTGGACGAGCTCCGCCCCCGCTGCGACATAAGCGAGTCCTGCCTCATCAATCTGCCGGCCCGGTTGCGCATGTCCGCCCTGTTTGCCATTGCTCAGTGCGAGCCCCACGCCTTTGTCATCAACACTTCCAACCTGTCTGAAGATATTGTGGGTTACGCAACCCAGTTCGGTGACAATGCCGGATGTTACGCGCCTGTACAAGGCCTCACCGTCACCGAGGTCCGGGCGCTGGGCGATTGGCTGGGGCTGCCTGCTCACCTAGTTCATAAAACTCCGGCCGATGGCTTGCAGCAAAGCTCCGATGAGGAGCGGCTCGGGTTCTCATACTCAGAACTCGACCGCCTCATCCGCCTCAACGAAGGCAGTGCGGAGTTCCGGGAAAAGGTGCAGCACCTTTACCGGATAAACCGATTCAAGCAGGACATTGTGCAGATGCCGCACCCGCTCTTCCCATTCCCCAATTTTGTAGCATCCCCCCAAAACTGACCATTCATTCTTATGCCCAGACGAACAGACATTCACAAGATTCTCCTCATAGGTTCCGGCCCCATCATCATCGGTCAGGGCTGTGAGTTCGATTACTCCGGCACTCAGGCATGCAAGGCGCTGAGGCAGGAGGGCTATGAGGTTGTGCTGATTAATTCCAATCCGGCCACCATCATGACGGACCCGGACATGGCCGATAGAACCTACATCGAGCCCTTGACCGCCGGTATTGTACATGAAATCATACGGAGAGAGAGGCCGGATGCTCTTTTGCCGACACTTGGCGGGCAGACGGCGCTCAATCTGGCCATGGAGCTGGAAGAAAGCGGCATATTGAAACGCTACAACGTGGAGCTCATCGGTGCTTCGGCTGCGGCAATACGCCGTGCGGAAGACAGGCAGCTTTTCAAGGAAACGATGAGCGGGCTCGGGCTGGACATGCCCCGCTCCGGAACGGCCCATACTCTGCCGGAAGCCGAAGCCGTAGCCGGCACCATCGGGAGATGGCCGCTCATCATACGCCCCGGCTTCACCCTGGGCGGCACTGGCGGCGGCATTGCTCACACGCCGGAGGAGTTTGCGGACATTGTGCGCCGGGGATTGGCAGCCAGCCTGAACAGCGAGGTACTCATCGAAGAATCTCTGTTGGGCTGGAAGGAGTTTGAGATGGAAGTCATGACGGATAGCGCGGGAAATAGTGTGATTGTCTGCTCAATCGAAAATCTGGATCCGATGGGGGTCCACACGGGCGACTCGATTACCATTGCTCCCATTCAGACTCTTTCCGATGCAGAGTATCAGGCCATGCGCGATGATTCGCTGCGCGTGTTAAAAGCCATTGGCGTACAGACCGGTGGTTCTAACGTGCAATGGGCTGTGCATCCGGAGACCGGGCGGCGAATCATTATTGAAATGAATCCGCGAGTAAGCCGCTCGAGTGCGCTTGCCAGCAAGGCCACGGGATTCCCCATTGCCAAAATTGCCGCCTTGCTAGCAGTTGGTTATAACTTACCGGAACTGAAAAATGATATAACAGGCCACACCCCTTCCTGCTTTGAACCGGCGCTTGATTACGTTGTCACCAAAATCCCGAGATTCACTTTCGAGAAGTTCCCCAACGCAGACAGCTCTCTCGGCACCCAGATGAAATCCGTGGGAGAGGCAATGGCCATAGGGCGGAACCTGAAGCAGAGTCTGCAAAAAGCCTTACGCTCATTGGAAACAGGCCGTTTCGGATTCGGCGCAGATGGTAAGGACACCCCATTTGAACAGGCTTCGGACGTTCAGTTGCAGGCCGAATTAACCCGACCGAATGATGGGCGGCTTTTCTACATTCGGGCGGCATTCCGCCGGGGCTGGTCTGTGCAACGCGTTCAGGAACTTACCGGGATTGATTCTTATTTCCTGCGGCATCTTGCAGAGCTTGCCGCTTTTGAGGATGAATTGGTATCGGCAGGCACATTGTCCGGATTAGAGGCAGATATTCCGCTTTTCCGCCAGGCCAAGGAGCTCGGATACAGTGACAGGCAGATTGCTCACCTGCTGAATTGCAGCGAGCTGGATGTGCAATCTGCCCGCAAGCGCATCAACCTGCAGCCGGGATATGCAGCCGTGGACACCTGTGCCGGAGAGTTTGAGGCTCTCACCCCCTATTACTACAGCACATACAACACGCAGGGGGAAGCGCCACGCGTATCCCCCGGGAAGAAAAGCATCATGATAATCGGTGGCGGTCCCAACCGCATCGGGCAAGGCATTGAGTTTGATTACTGCTGCTGCCAGGCGGCTGCGGCTCTGCGGCAGGCCGGCTATGAAGTAGTCATGGTGAATTCCAACCCCGAAACCGTTTCAACAGACTACGACACTTCTGACAAGCTTTATTTTGAACCATTGACCCTCGAAGATTTGCTGCCCATTTACAAGCGCGAACAATGCTGCGGTGCAATCGTTCAATTCGGCGGACAGACTCCATTAAACCTCGCGCAACAACTCAAAGATGCCGGGGTAAACATCATAGGCACCTCACCGGAACACATCGCCCTAGCAGAAGATAGAGACTATTTCCGTAATCTGGCAAAAGAAATCGGTATCCGACAGCCCGACAACGGCATTGCCTGCACAGTAGATGAGGCGTTGAGCGTGGCTCGGCGCATCGGTTACCCGGTGCTCGTTCGTCCATCGTATGTACTGGGCGGTCGCGGCATGGTGATTGTCTACAAGGAATCGGAGCTCCGTTACTTTGTGGAGCAAGCGGCCATCGTGTCAGAGGGCACCCCCATTCTGATAGACCGCTTTCTGGAAAACGCCGTAGAGCTGGACGTTGATTGCGTATCGGATGGAGAAGTCACCGTCATCGGCGGGATTCTGGAACATGTGGAACCGGCCGGTATTCACTCGGGGGATTCAGCCTCTGTGCTGCCACCTGTCACCCTCTCGCCGGAACTGCAGGACAAGGTACGCTCCTTTGCTCATGCTTTCTCGAAGGCTCTGCATATTTGCGGATTGATGAATATGCAGCTGGCCGTCAAAGACGGAGAGCTCTACATGATTGAAGTGAACCCCAGGGCCTCGCGCACTGTTCCCTTTGTGAGCAAGGCGATAGGCAAGTCTCTGGCCAGGCTGGCAGTCATGTGCATGGTCGGCGTCAAATTAGCACAACAGGGGTTCACAGATGAGGTAAAACTCCCCTATTATGCCGTCAAAGAGGCCGTATTTCCCTTCATCAAATTCCCCGGGGCAGATGTGACGCTGAGCCCGGAAATGAAGTCGACCGGTGAAGTCATGAGCATCGACAGGGATTGGGGGCTGGCTTATCTCAAAAGCCAGATGGCCGCCGGAACTGAATTACCGGACTCCGGCAGCGTATTCATGTCCGTCAGGGATAGCGACAAGGAATTGTTTGTACCGCTCGCCGCCACGCTCCAACGCTATGGTTTTACGATTTACGCAACCATCGGCACCTCAACCATGCTGTACAATGCCGGTATCAAGACCAGAGCGGTCTATCGTATATCCCGGGGGCGGCCCAACGTACTGGATTTGATTCGGGATAGAGAAATCAACTGGATCATCAACACCTCCGAATCAGGAGCCACCCCCATGCTGGATGAAACCCAGATGCGCTCGCAGGCGGTGGCCGCCGGAATCCCCATCACGACAACGGTCTCCGGCGCCGTGGCTGCTATCGGCGGATTAGAGGAAAAAATGGCGTTTGGACGGTATGAGGTATACAGCCTTCAGGAATACCACAGACACCTCATCCCCACGGGCAGCAAGCTGAATGAAACACCAACCACAAGCCAACAATGATTATTCCGTTCTACAAAATGACCGGAGCCGGAAATGACTTCGTCATGGTCGATAACCGCGACCTCGCCCTCAGTCACATCCTGACAAGGGAAAACATTGCCCGGCTGTGCAACCGACGTTTCGGCATCGGGGCAGATGGGCTCATCGCCATCGAGCCGCCTCAAATTAAGGCAGATGTGCGCATGCGGTATTATAATGCAGATGGCGGGGAAGCCGAAATGTGCGGCAACGGAGCCCGCTGTTTCACGGCATTCGCATGCCATTTATCAGGAGGAAAAACAACGACTCTCTGCTTCGAAACCATGGCAGGCATAGTCCGGGGGCAAGTGAACCCTGATGAGGATGTCACCATCCGCCTGACAGAGCCGAATAGTCTGAAGCTCAACATCCTGCCGGCGGATAACATTATTCCCGCGCCGGTTCATTTTCTGAACACCGGGGTGCCGCATGCCGTTGTATTCCTGCCCGATGTGGAAAACATCGATTTGATCACGCTGGGTGCCTACCTGCGCTATCACCGCACCTTTGCACCGGCCGGCACCAATGCGGACTTTGCAACGGTGCTGTCTGACCGGCACCTCAGGCTGCGCACCTATGAACGCGGAGTTGAGGGAGAAACTCTGGCCTGCGGCACAGGAATCACGGCTACAGCCCTGCTGCACGCCGCCCTTACCGGAGCCGCAAGCCCCATCAAGGTGGACGCGGCCGGGGGGGATACCCTCTCGGTAGCGTTTACCCGCATCGGGAGCACGGGATTCTCCGATGTTACCCTCACGGGGCCGGCAACCATTGTCTTCCGTGGGGAAATCTCCGTTCCTTCGTGATAACTGCAATCCGTTTTTTCATCATCAACCCAACATTTTTATATCATGGCCAACATAAACCAACATTTTCTCAAACTTCAAAGCGGGTACCTGTTCCCGGAAATCGGGCGCCGCGTAGCAGCATTTGCCGCAGCCAATCCGGAGAAAGCACCCCACATCATCCGCTGCGGCATTGGCGATGTGACAGAGCCGCTCCCCCAAGCCGCCATTGATGCCATGCACAAATCCGTGAATGACCAGAGCAAGCGCGAAACGTTCCACGGATACGGGCCGGAACAGGGGTACGCATGGCTGCGCGAAGCCATTGCGAAAGTCTCCTACAAACAACGCGGTATTGAAGTGGAAGCCGATGAAATCTTTGTATCTGACGGGGCAAAGTGTGATACCGGCAACATACTGGATATCTTTGCACACAATAACACCATCGCCATCCCGGACCCGGTCTACCCGGTGTATGTGGACACCAACGTGATGGCAGGCAACACCGGCTGCGTCCGTCCGGACGGATCCTACGAGGGGCTGGTGTATCTGCCGTGCACCCCGGAGAATGATTTTGTGCCCCGTATCCCCGCACAGCATACCGACCTTATCTATCTTTGCTTTCCGAATAATCCCACAGGGGCAGTCGCCACATATGAGCAACTGAAGGAGTGGGTGGACTATGCGCTGGCAAACGATAGCATCCTGTTATATGACGGCGCCTACGAGGCCTTTATCACCGATGAAGGCATACCCTCCTCCATCTACGCTATCCCCGGAGCCCGGCAGTGCGCCATCGAGTTCCGCTCGTTCTCCAAGCAGGGCGGGTTCACCGGCGTGCGCTGCGGGTATGTTGTGATACCAAAGGAGCTTAGGGGCAGAGATGCGGCGGGGAACAAAATTTCCGTCTCCGAGCTCTGGAAGCGCCGTACCGGCACCAAATTCAACGGTGCAAGCTATATCGTTCAACGCGGAGCTGCGGCACTCTTTACCGACGAAGGTTTGGAACAGACAAAATCACTCATTGACTTCTATCTCAGCAATGCCGGGCTGCTGCGAGCCGCCTGTATGTCCGTCGGCCTGAACGTCTGGGGCGGCATCCATGCTCCATACATCTGGGTACAAACCCCGGAGGGCATGAAAAGCTGGGATTTCTTCGATAAAATGCTCCGCGAAGCACTGGTGGTCATCACCCCGGGTGCAGGGTTCGGTGCACATGGTGAAGGCTTCTTCCGCATTTCTGCCTTCAACAGCCGGGACAATGTCGAGGAAGTATGCCGCCGCATAACTCGACTCTTATAAAAGGCTGCGTTCGCGCCCGTCAATACCACGACTTAAACGGAGAAACGGACATGTGTAGAGGAGCTCGTCGAAACCCGACGCAAACAGACAAAAAACTATAAAAGTTGTTGCCTGTCACTCTTCAGCCCCGGCAAAAAAGCTTACAATCACTTCATTACCATCCCACAGGGGCATAAAGCTACGCCTCAGTGGTGCATGATTACTGGGGTTATGGATGATTTTATTTGAAAAAAGGTTTAGGAACTGTGCCCATATGATGGTGCGACGGGGGACGATGCTGTCCCATATCAAATAAGCATAGTCCAGTTGATCCCCAGCAAATCAGAGGGCAACTGGGCGTGTCGCTCTGGTGGTGATTCACCTGCTGTCCCATATCTGCTGACAATGACTCTTACTGTTCGCTTCGCCCAAAAAGCCCTATCCATCTCGGCTATGTCTCCGGACTTCATGTTCCCGCACAACTCACTCATTTAGCCGCCATCATGATGATTGGCCGAATCTTTGACTACGCGAATCGGAATGAAAGAGATCAAATCGAGCGCGACATGTACTTTTGCTGCCGCTTTGTGTTTCCTGTGCTTGGCCCAGTCCATGCACTTGGCAATCAATTCGATAGTTGTTGAGTCAATAGCTCTGATGGCCCGTTTGAAACGACGGGGCAGCCTGAAATAGGAAAGGGGAGATTCTCTGAGAAAGCCTCCGTTCGGTTGAAAAATACTCCATGCTACATAGCAGTGTTCGTTCATGATGTCTTTAGCAGCCATATGCTTTCAAACTATATATGTGTATGAGTTATATAACTCAGGAGCAAAGCGTTAAATGCTGCTATAGAGTTTTATGTGTTAAGCTAATAGGGCTCTACTTAATCTTTCTTGTTCGCCGTGTCCTATAATCCGGTGTGCGTTTCATATATAGAAACATCCACAATCTCCTCCACCGGAATGCGTGTGCCGGTGTTCATGATAAGTTGCTTCTCATGCGGTATAAGCTTCTTGATGCGGCCGGTGATTTCTATGCAGGCGCCGCCGGCTTTGCGGGTGTCCGGGACGAAATAGACGATGTTCAGGACTAGGTTGGAATCGGTTGATGCCAGTTGGAGAAGATTAGAGATTTCCTGCTTTACGGATTCATCCAGAATAGGTCGCTCGTCCGTGAGACGGGCGGCTTCGGCGATTGCGGCATCGTGTCCCGTGAGCGCGGCAAAGGGGGAGAACTGGGCAGCGCGATCAGCCATGCTCATCTGCGGGTGATTCCGGGATACATGGTGGGGCAGATGGATGATATCTGCGTATTTGTCTTCTGCATCGTACCTCATGCCTTGTGTCCTCCTATCTGCTCGTTTCGATCGCGGGTGGTAACACCTTCTTCCTGGCGGGCTATTCGCAGTGTATGGCACTTTCCTGTCGTGCTTTCAGATATCGTTTGAGCAGGAAAGCGCAGAAATAGGGGATGGTGAGGAATGTGTCTGAACGACCGATATTGGCATGTGCTAGTTTGATGCCGGAGTGAATAGCATCATATTTTTCTGATTCCACCAACTTGCGTAACGATTTCGACACTGTGTTACCAGCTTTGACCTCGACAGGTATCAGATCATCTGAGGTGCGGACAAAGAAGTCCATTTCAAGGGTTGAATCGTCCTTACGGTAGTAGAACAAATCATAGCCGCTCTTGGATAAGGCTTCTGCCACAAAATTTTCATACAAGGCTCCCTTATAGATGCCCAGGTTCTTGTTGCGCAGCAAATCTTCGCGCGATTCTTCATCGAGCATGGCAAGAAGCAAACCGGTGTCTGCCACGTAGAGCTTATATTTATCCGGATCAAAGTTTCCTTTCAAAGGCAGTTCCGGATAATGCAGGCAATAGCAAATCGACAGCAGTCCGGAATCCAGCAGCCACTCCACGCAACCGAAGTATTCACGAGAACGGGCGTTTTTTGCAACTTTGGTAAGCTGGAACTTCTTGTTTTCCTTTGCCAGCTGGGGCGGCACCTGATTGAACACGGCAAGGATTTTGGCTTTATCCAGCCCGGAGGCATATTTGCGGATATCCTCGCGATAATCCCGAAGCAACTGCTGCTGAAGCTCTGCTGTTTCTTCAAAAGTGCCACTCCGCACAAATGCACTGATGACCGCCGGCATTCCGCCCAGAATAACATAATCCAGAAACAGAGAAAAATACCGTTCCAATTCGGCATTACTGAAAGGCTCCTCGCGCAGGAGATGCCCCAGCATGTCATCCACTGCATCAGCCCGGTATCCACGTGCCCACAGGTACTCCTCAAAATCAAAGGAGCGCATCTCATAATCCTGCTTGTATCCCACGCTATGGCTTTCGATGCGGGAATACTGCACCCCTAGGAGCGATCCACTGCATATCACATCGTATCGGCCATCGATATGGAAGAACTTGAGCGCGGTCGTGATTTCCGGAAACTCCTGAACCTCGTCAAAAAAGATAAGAGTTTGCCCCTTATCAAAGCGGAAATCCGGATTCATTCTCGACAACAGGCGCACAATATCATCCACCGCGTAACCATCGGCAGTAATGCCCTTGTAATGGGGTGATTCCACAAAATTCACATATACAACGTGCTTGTACTGCCGCGTGGCGAATTGCGTGATTGCTTCTGTTTTGCCGACCTGCCTGGCCCCCCGGACAATGAGGGGCTTACGTTCCGGCGCTGATTTCCAGGCATCCAGAAAAGCATCTATCTTACGTCTCAAATACACCTCGGACTGCATGCGTTTATGGTTTTTACGTAAAATAATGACTTTTTAATGAGTTGTCAATTATTTTTCACATTTTTTGTGCTTTTTTGATGCTGTTTTTCACATTTCTTGTACTTTTTAATGTCGTTTTTCCACATTTTTTGAAAAAGCAAGCTGGGGAAGCCGGATTATATCTGCGTATTTGTCTTCTGCATCGTACCTCATGCCTTGTGTCCTCCTATCTGCTCGTTGCGATCGCGGGTGGTGGCTCCTGCTTCCAGATTCATACCCCGGAGGATGGCATTCTTGCCAAACTTGCCTCTGATGCTTAGCAGGGCTTGCTGCATCTTGCGTTCTTTGTTCAGCTGCGCGTCTTCCTCTTCCTTCCGGGCTGCCTCGGCCTCGTAATCGGTAAAGAGGTTGAGCTGCTGCATTGATTGTTCCTGCTGCGGCGCTTTGTCCTCCGGGATAACGTGATTGGCAACGATATTAAGCCGGCGCACCAGCAGATTCATATCCACGAGCCTGTCAGCCAGCTCGGTGACGGCTTGCAGAATCAGCTTCGTGGAGGACGTGTAGCGGCCAAGGTTGTGTGTGCCGTGGGAATGAGCCGGCACCTCTCGCCCGTAGGCATCGGTCGTGATAGCACCCTGGTATTGCCTGCGGCGTACCGGGTCGGTAAGGTTCTCGATATCATAGCCTACCGTGATGACTATCTGGTCAGTCACTAATCCTTTCTCAACCAAATCCAACACGAGGAGATCAGCCATCTCCCGCAACACCAGCTTTGCTTTCTCCGGGGTATAGGGCTCGTGCAGTACCTGCCCGGAACCAAGGCTCTTGCTCTCCGGGTGATAGGCTTTGATTGCTTCTACAGTACAAGGCTCCCAGCCCCATGCGTGGTCGATGAGCAGCTCGGCATTCTTGCCGAACATGCGGTACAGGGATTCCTCATTCTGCACCGAACGCCGGGCTATATCGCCCATGGTATAGAGACCATGTTGCTCCAGCTTCCGTACGTAGCCTTTTCCCACACGCCAGAAGTCCGTAAGCGGGCGGTGATTCCACAGCATGCGGCGGTAGCTCATCCCATCCAGATCGGCGATGCGTACGCCTTCTGCATCCGCCGGGATATGCTTTGCCACGATATCCATAGCTACCTTGGCCAGATACAGGTTAGTGCCGATGCCGGCGGTAGCCGTGATGCCGGTGCTGGTCAGTACATCTCTGATAATGCGACGCGCCAGCTCATGTGCCGTACAGCGGTAGGTTGCCAGATAAGGAGTGGCATCGATGAACACTTCGTCGATGGAGTAGACGACAATATGCTCGGAGGAGACATACTTGGTGTACACGTTGTAAATCCGCGTGCTGTACTCCATGTAGTACGCCATGCGTGGTGGGGCAATGATGAAGTCCAGAGCAAGCCGGGCGTCGCGATGAAGTTCCGCATACGAATGAGACTCGCCCTGAAGCCCACGTGCTTTGTAACGACGCTCCCGGTTCACCTCATCCACTTTCTGTCTCACTTCAAACAATCTAGGCCTGCCGGGAATACCGTAGGATTTGAGCGCCGGCGTCACTGCCAGGCATATTGTCTTGTCGGTGCGAGACTCATCCGCCACCACCAGATTCGTATCAAGCGGATCAAGCCCGCGCTCTATGCACTCAACAGAGGCGTAGAAAGATTTGAGATCAATGGCGATGTACGATTTAGGCTGCATCCGTGGTGGAACAGTGTACACGAGATGCCACTAGCATGCAAGACGAGAGGTGCATATTCAGCAGGGTTGACACAAGAATAAATGAAGCGCAGGAAGGTATCCGCTTGCATTCTCAATTTCGGCTGGTAGAATACTGATAACGATAAGGTGATTGGCATGGCAAACAATAAAACGATAGATTTGGGTGTTATTACCCGAGTGGACAATCTGCGTAGCATTTGGCCAGATGAGGCTAGAGATTTTACTCCGTGGCTTGCAAAGGAAGAAAACTTGAAATTGCTTGGAGATGCAGTAGGCCTGGATCTGGTTCTAGAAGAAAAGGAATCGGCGGTAGGGGCTTTCAGTGCAGATATCTTTGTTAAGGAGGAAGGAACAAATCGCCGTATCATTATAGAAAATCAACTTGAGGCTACTGACCACGATCATCTCGGCAAACTCATCACATATGCTTCCGGCAAGTCGGCAGATGTGGTGATCTGGGTAGTCAAAAAAGCGAGAGATGAACACAGACAAGCCATAGAATGGCTTAATCAGCGAACTGATAACTCATTGGGATTCTTCTTAATCGAAATAGAATTATGGAAGATTGATAACTCACGAACGGCTGTTAAGTTTAACGTAGTTGAACAACCGAATGAGTGGGCTAAGTCCGTAAAGGAAAGTGGTCCCCAGAGTGATACTAAATTGTTCCAGTTGGAGTTCTGGTCTGCGTTCCGTGATGCAGCGAAAGAAGATGATGAGTTTATGCAGGTATTTAGTTTGCGCAAGGCTCATGCACAAGCGTGGTACGATCTTAGCATTGGAAACTCAACCTGCGTTATTTCTCTTAGAGTTAATACACAGAAAAATCACGTTACTGCACTTTTGTATATCAGCGGCGATAAGGATCTGTTTGCGGAGCTGCGTAATGAGGCCGGCGCTATCGAGGACGAGATGGGCTGCAAAATGATTTGGACTGAGGCAAACAAGGATTGCACTATAAACAAGATCCACAAGTGCGACCTTAGAAATAGAGAGACTTGGCCTGAGTTATTTGCGTGGATGCGAGAGAAATCGCTTCGCATTCGCAAGGTATTCAAACCCAGGGTTGGTTGATACCTCGTCTCAGGTGAGAGCATAGTCTAGCATGATGTATGTACATACAGGTTCTTATGAAAGGATTAGGACACTAGCGAATAGATGATTTATTTTATACCGCTATGGGATTATTTGATTTTTTCAGACGCAAGCAGGAATCAAAGATTGAAAGCACTCCAGCAGAGAAACTGCCGCCGCACCCGATATATCAGGACTCGCTTTCTGATGAAGAGGCAAAGTTGCCCGCTATCGTGAACCCGGGCAGATTTGGTGAAAACCACATCATTACTTTTGAGGCGCGAAAGAGAACCGCTATCCCGTCGGAGCGTGGCTTGTACCCCGCCGAGATATTACTCTTGCATTATTGTACAAAAGGACACTTCCCACACCCCAAAAGCGGCTATCAGGGTTTTTGGTGGTACGAATATGGCATCAATGATGTTGATGCAATCTTGAAGACTCTTGAGACTAGAGGATTCATTGCTCTTGCTTCAATCAAAGAATCAGCCAAAACGCTGACCATTCCTCAACTAAAAGAAATTCTGGCTACCCACGGTTTAGCTCTGAAAGGGAAAAAAGCAGAATTAGTGGAACGAGCTCAGAAGCATCTGCCGGATGCTGTCTTCTTTGCTGCAGGATTGCAGCAGAAATACCAATTGACCAAGCTCGGCAAACAGGAATTAGAGGACAATGCATATGTTCCCTATATGCACCAGGCACACGGAAAAACAAGCGCGCATTCAGGCATTTCAATATCTGTGTCCTATGATGAAGAAGACGGAATCAAATGGGAGACAAAAGCCTCTGAACGTTCCGCTGACGACACCCCGGAACACTTCAATGTCTGGTCTATCAATAAACTATTAGGATCCGGGAACAAATCGGATTGGAAAACCATTGTTGAAACGCAGGAGCGTATTCGCCAACAAAACGCGGAAGAACAGCATAGAGCCACCTATGATTTCGTCAAGGAGAACGATCCCGAAGGATATCAGGAACTATTGAATCAGGATAAACAAATTGAGGCTGTGCAGAGCGCCCGTAAGCGCTACCATGCTTCCAACGATTTGGATGCCTACATACAATTCTGGGAACAATTGTGGAGCAAACAAGGTTTAATATTTGAAGGCGTAGGCTGGACATATGAACTTGCACTCATGTATATCAAGGCCAAGAGATATGATGATGCCGAGGCTTTTGTGCGTAAAATAATGAGAACCAAAGAGAAATATTACCATAACAGAGGTGAATCTCTACTCGAGGAAATAGCCAGACTTAGAAAAAAGAAGTCTCGGTAAGATTCTTTAAAAGCTCAAAGACCTGGCAGCTACGAAGTGATAGCAATCACACTCTCCGTTTTGGTGGTAGTTATCTCCCGGCGGTAGTGCTTTGCTGGAATTTTAATTGTACCCAAGAGGTCATTTTGATATAGTCATTTTAGAGTCTAAGCGGGGGCATTTCCTGAAGGGGAAAGTGTTACATCGTCATCAAAGCATAGAAGATCATTTGAACGTAGGAGCCGGAGTAGTCGGATTCGCATCCCTTATCGACAGTTAAATGTGTAAATCGTCATTGAGATAGGGTTGATGCGCCGCTTTTTCCATCGAAAATGCTCCGGTACAGGATGGGCAGTCGGAAAAAAATCGCAAAAAGTGTAACCCTCAATCTGAAAAAGGTAACAAAAAGTAACACCGGCAGTTATCCTAAAATTTCGGATAACTGCCGGTTCTATAGCTAATCCTTCGCATCGTGAGCTGGAGCCGGTGCCTCTGTCGCGAAAACTGAACAAACACCGGGGTTGACGAATCGCTCTTAAAATGATATATCATCCCCACGTTACGGGAACACTCCCCCAGGCGTAGGGATCGGGCAGGGAAGTTCGTTGAATAACTTGTGCCGGCCTGTACTGCCTGCTGTATGACAAAAAAACTGAAGGGAGCTTTGTTTCCGGGTATAGTGTCACGCAACCTGTCACATTATGGATGTAAGGTGTTGAATTATCAATGTTATTATTCCTATCGCCCCGATCAGATTTTACCATCTTCTTTTTAGAGTGGGGCGCTTTCCTGTGTGGAAAATGCGAACAAAAAAGCACGCTGGTTGATTCAGCGTGCTTTTTTGGTAACGGATGGGGTGGGATTCGAACCCACGGAAGGGATTAACCTTCGGCGGTTTTCAAGACCGCTGCATTAAACCGCTCTGCCACCCATCCGGGGTTTTGCAGGCACGGTGGCGTGCTGGGGTGAATACTAGCGTATGATGCACAGACACGCAAGTTTTTTCTGTTACATGCGGAGATATTCTGACAAAAAATCTTTTTCTGTGCGATTTTTTTTCAGATTTCGCTTGACGTGAGAGGGGAGTCTGTGTATAATTTGCCCGCAGCCACGCTGCGAGCATCATAAGAAAGTCCCCATCGTCTAGGGGTTAGGACATATGATTCTCAGTCATAGAACCGCGGTTCGAATCCGCGTGGGGATGCTCAGAAAGACCCGAGGTTAACGCCTCGGGTTTTTCGTTTTCCGTAGGTGAAAGGAGAAGATGATGATACGACCTGTGTGCAGTGATGATGCCGAGTTCCTGGCGGGGATTTATAATTACTATGTCCAGGAAACCACGATTTCCTTTGAGACTGAGCCGCTAAGCGTGGCAGATATGCGTACGAGAATCGAGCAGATTGCCGCGGCCTATCCCTTTCTAGTGTGGGTGGATTCCGGACAGGTGCGAGGCTATGCCTATGCTCACGCCTGGAAAGAACGCGCTGCCTATGCCGGTACTTGGGAAATCTCCATTTATCTGGCGCCGGAGAGCTGCGGGCAGGGCATTGGCCACAGGCTGCTGGAGAAGCTGGTGGATGAATGCCGCCGCGCGGGGTGTCGGGCGCTTATCGCTTGCATTACTCAGGAAAACGAGAAAAGCTGCGCCTTCCACCAGCGCCATGGTTTTCGCAAGGTCTCGCATTTCTCCCAGGTAGGCTGCAAGTTCAACCGCCTGCTGGATGTGGTGGACTACCAGCGCATGTTGTAGAATGATTAATTGTTAGTGATTAATGATTAATTGGAAGGGTGCAGCCGGGCAATAGCCCGCGGAGTTTTTTCACTAATCACTAATCATTAATCACTCCCATCAGTGTGTGCAGTTGGCGAAGCCGTGGGTGCGGAAGATGCTGCGCACCTCGTTGGTGAGCTTCAGGCTAATCATTTGATATACATTGTTGATAACCATCTTTTTGCAGGTAAAGAGATGAGCCGTGAGAAAGAGTAGCCTAGGATTGTACTAACTGAGAATCCAACGAGAATGATTGAGACTGTGGTGAATGGAAGTCCCGTTTTGTGAAGAATCATGGCTGTGATGCCCCATGTGAAAAATTGAGATAAATAGAACTCGTAAGTAAAAGAATTGAAGAAATGGATAATTGAGTTTAGAATTTTTGACTGATTATTGTTCCACGCATTTCCTCCAAGAACAATGAGTACAATGAATGAAGGAATGCATATGAAGTTGTATTCCGGGTAGGCCCCGAAATGATATAACGCGCAAAATGTAATTGAGAGGAAGAGCAAAGCTGCGGAAAAAATCGAAGCTAGTTTGAGATAACAGGGCCGTATACCTGTCTTTTTGATGTGTTGGTACAGGGGATATATGAGCATCCCAATGGCAAACTCACCACAACGCAACAGCGGATTATCATAAAGATTTGGGGCCCAAGCAATTTTGTTGCGATAGGAACATACATTGTCATAAAGGCAAGTCCGATAATAATTATGAATCTCTGCTTATTGGTTAGCTGCCTGAAAATCTCGTTCATAAATGGCGCCATGATTATGGCAAAAACAAGGCAAGAGACGAACCAAGTGCCTCCATTATGTGAGAGCCCCCCTAATCCTTCGACCCATGATTGGGTCATTGTTAGTTCGATAGGAAATAATAATAAGTTTTCGAGCAGTCTCCCCGGTTTCCAGAAATAGATGAGATGGATTGCATAGAAAACAAGATACACAGGTACAATTGAGAACAGCTTTTTCTTGTAAAAGTTGCCTAGCGATGGCTGGACTAACAGACTTTTGTTACTGTATTGTGCACTGACAATGAATCCTGAGAGCAGGAAGAACATCGTCATAACGGAGGCGCCTTGGGAAAAGAAACACTGCAGGTAGGGATATCTGCATCCCATGTGAATGACGGAATGAAAAAATAGAATGGTAAAGGCGCTCGCGACACGCAGAAAATCAATGAAGAAGAGGCGATTGTTCATGTGAGGTGTGTTCAGAAATGTTTAGTCGGTCGAAAGAGGCGTATTATGTTTGACAATGAGTCATTGCTCAGTGTGTGCAGTTGGCGAAGCCGTGGGCGCGGAAGATGCTGCGCACTTCGTTGGTGAGCTCCGGTTCCGGCGGCTCCAGCTCCATGAGCGGGTATTCGAGCCCCAGTTCGCCCCATTTGAACTTGCCCATCTGGTGGAAGGGCAGCACATCCACCCGCTGCACATTGCCCAGCCCGGCGGCGTAGCGAGCCAGAGCGGTGATATCCTCCAGCTGGTCGGTGAGACCGGGCACCAGCACATAGCGCAGCCACATGGGGATACCGCGCGCGGCCAGCTTCTCGGCAAAATCGAGTGTGGGTTGCAGGTTCTGTCCCGTGACAAGCTTGTATTGCTCCGGGTTCCAGGCCTTGATATCCAGCAGCACCAGGTCGGTATCGGCCAGCATGGCGTCATCCGCATTGCAGCCGAGGTGGCCGGAGGTATCCAGGCAGGTGTGCAGCCCCATTTCCTTGCAGCCGCGCAGCAGGGCGCGGGTGAA
>DEPT01000036.1 GCA_002358905.1 Akkermansiaceae bacterium UBA3385 | reverse complement strand
TACAACTACCGCCACTATAACCCGGTGGAGGGTAGATGGATGAGCAGAGACATAAAGGTATCGGCTAAAGGGAATCATGTATATGCGTATGTGTCAGATTCTCCTGTTTTGTATGGCGATCAACTTGGTCAAGATAGATATTACTTCTTTCATTCTGGTGTTTGCCGTTTTCATGGTGTTTTGATTATTGATAACTGGGAAAAAGTAGGATGCAAATACAAAAAAAGAAAACCTGTAGAATATGGTCTCGAACCTACAAAAGTAAAATACTTTGACAGTATACTTGATGTATTTTTGACATACTTAAGACCATTAATTGTAATAAACTTCGAATATTACTATCCTTTATATATTTCACGATGGGTATACATTAATGCTAGCATAAAAAAACGTATTTATAGACAACCTATTCCAGAATCGGCGGAAATAATCAAATCTACACCAGAAGAGGATATGGAGGCGCATCATATTTTAGCAGGAAAAATGAAGGATGAATACCCGTATAATCTTATTCTCGCTAACTGTCACCATTGGGCTATAGAAAACAAATATATAGGAATGAAAGGAAGTAATTGATGTATGATTATAATTAGAATTTTCGTGTTAGTAATAAGATTTCTAGTTTTGCTTGTTCTTTTATTTCCTCTTTCTGAGGCTGTAGAGGCTTGCAAAAGTCACCCAGTAGTACAAAGAATGTTTGAAGAAGGTTATGGAAAAATGTATTATTTACATATGTTTTCTATATATCTTATAACATCAATTCCGATCTTTTATGCATTGGGTAACATAAAATCTAAAGCTAATATTATATTTAGTTTGTCTTTATTTGTGTTTGGCTTAATCAGCTATATTGTAACATGTGTTATAACATTGTTATAGTAGACGGCTTAAAACGGTGATTCATCTATACAGATGATATAGATTATAGGGAGACACCAGAAGTTCCACAGTGTTAAAACTGCGGAGCTTCTGGTGTTCTGATATTTTTTAGGGCCGAAACAAAACGGCCAATCGAACATGGAATAGTATGTTAGCAGTTGCTTTCGCCCACAATCGAGAGTAAAATATTTCAGCTGAAGATTTGAGTTAACGTGGCATGGGGATTGTAATCCGCAGTTTGCAAAAAACATTTGCCGCGCAGATGCGCGGCAAGATGGGGCAGGGGGTATCCGGCTTTGTTCAGAATTGCTTCAGAATGCGTGTGGCTTCCTGAATGGTGTCGCCGACAGGTTCCTGCAGGAACTGGTGTTGAGCCGTGCGGAAAGTGCGTTCTACTTCATCGACAGATTTGCTGAGTTCGTAGCTGGTGGATACGGCTTCACCGTTGTTTTCTGTGGTTTGCGTGGCGGATTTACCACCTTCGCCAGCAAGTTTCTGGCCTTTCATCTCTGCCTGCTTGACACGGAAGAATGCTTCCCAGCGTTTCAGGTAGTACAGGCTCATCAATTCGGAGAGCTGACGGTGGGCGTAGTCATTCAGCATGCCGTGGGCCGGGGTCCAGGTGGTGATGAGCTGGAGCATGGCTTTGCGCATTTGCTTGCGGGCTTCTGCGCTTTTGCCTCCTTTGCTTTCGGCTCCAGTCAGGAATCTGCCCAGAAGGAAATCTTCCGACGTGGCAAGGATGCTGGCAGTATCGCGGATGAGCTGGAGGAATTGGGAGTTTTGCTTGTCGAATGCCGCGCTGTTGCCGGAATCGTAGGCGGCCTTTACCTTGGGCAGCACGATACGGGCACGGTCTGCAAGAACCTGTCGGCAGACGTCTGCAAGGTCGTTCCGGTAGGTGCGCAGGTTGCCCAGCTTATGCTTTTTACCGGCTTTGAGCATAAGTTCTGCGGCTTTCAGCACATCGTCATGGTTGTAGTAGTCATCCGGTTTGGACCAGGTGGAGGCCTTGTTGGCGGTGAGGCTGGGGCGCGCGCAGAGAATGCTTTCTTGGCAGCCTTCCTGCAGGCGCACAGGCTCATAGACGCTGCCAAGCAGGAGTTTCATGGCTTTCTCCAGCTCGGAGGATTCGACGCCGTATCGAGAGCGGACGTATTCCTTGACGAAAGAATTACGGTTGATGGCGGTCCGGTTGTTGAGACGCTCTGTGAGCAGCGCATAGTACAGGGGATTGGTTTCCAGCCCTTCGGAAAGGAGCCCAATGCCGATGGCACCGCCGGGGGAATCTCCCGACATGTTTTCCAGCAGGCGGGCACCGCCATACAGCCCCTGGTTGCCGCCGAAGTTGAGGAGTTCGCACCAGACGTGGGGGCGGTTCTGGTAGTTGCGCGAGATGTTGTGTCCGGGGGTCATATCCTTATCCAGCGCCAGGATAATGGTGTGTTTCGGGTCTGTACCGGCTACGAGGTCGCGGTGGGGATTATGCCCCCATGCCTGAATGAACCAGGAGGAACCGGGGGCTGCTTTCTGCATGGCTTTCTGCACAGCTTTGGCTGCCGGGGTGAGCGGGGTCCCACCTGTGCTGCCGCCTTCGTGGAAGAGATCGCCGCCGAAGTATTTGCCCTGGTAGCCATATACCTTTCGGATGTGCTTATACCAGATGGCGGCCAGCCTGGGGAAATCTGCAGCTGTTGGCTGGAGCACCGCTGGGCGGTTGTAATGCCCGCACCATTTGCCTTGCGGAATGATAGTGCCCTTTATCTTTCCTGCCGGCATATCGTGCGGCAGGAAGCCGATGTAGCCCTGCAGAACTGGTTCCATGCCGAGCTGGCGCATGCGTTTCACCAGAAACTTGCCAAGTCTGGCCTCATGCTTGATGATTTCTGCGTGCACCGGGCCACCTTCACCCTCCAGGTTTCCCATGTTCCACCATGCCGCGTAGGCTGGATTGGGGATAAATGCTGCAATGTTTTTAGCCGGATAGCCTATTTCCTTGAGGAATCCTTGCCAGACTTTTTCCAGACCTGCAGTGACAAGAACATGGGTGTAGCCAGCCAGAGCGAGCCTGTCCACCTCCTGTTCCCATTGTTTACGAGTCCAATGGGCTGCCGTGTAGCTGAGGGTGCAGTAATTATACGCAAAGTTGATTTTCAATGATTTCGGCACGGTGACGGCTGTCTCCGGTAAGGGGAAATCATTTGTCGGGATGTTGTCTCCATTCCAGGAAAAATGCACACCAGCCATTTTTCGCAGGTAATACCCGTACGCCCGTATGCATTCCTTCACGCTGTCTGCCGTGATGCAGAGTTTATCCTCCTGCCGGGAGATGACTGGCTGCGTGCTTTTTTTACTGAGATTGAAGATAACATTCTCAGCAAAGTCCGGAGTGACGCGCTGTACCAGCTCTATGGCAGGTTTCAGCTCATTGGCAGCGTGGGTGGGCATAGACACGGCAACCAGCGCCGGGATGGTGCTGGTTGCTGCCAGAAACGCCGTAATTGTACGGGTGTTCATGATAGGTAAGTGCTTGAATTACCAGAGTTTGATGTTGGAAATGTTATCTTCGTTTTCAGCATTCCGGTTGGTGCTGTCGCCCTGGCCATCGGGCCCTTGGGAGAAGATATCGAAGTCTGCATTGATGCCCTGGCCGGTCTTGCCCTTGTCATCCTCTGCTTCGCAGCCGAGACGGTAACGGTAGGGCTTGCCCCAGGGGTCGACGATGACCAGCATCTTGCGTTTGCCTTTCTCCTTGGTGCGGATGCTGGCGCGGAGTACAGGAATGCCTTCTCCCTGTTCGGCAGCCTTTGTGTTCTTGATGACCGTAAACGTGGGGCAATAGGGCATGCGGGTCACTCCGTTTTCATCATCGGGTTCGCCGTCTCCGTCGTAGTCGCAGGAGAGAGCCTGGTACATGATGTTGGAGCTTTCCTCATCGCCGCGACCGAACGGCAACAGGCCGCCGTTGTCGGTGCGGTACTCGTTCATGGCTGCCTCCAGGAGGGTGATCTCCGTTTCAGCCTTCTTGACGAGTTTCTTGTTCTGGTAGCTGGCCACAGCCACCCACATGCCGGAGGCCAGCATGGCCAGGATGGCAACACCCACAAGAATCTCCACAAGGGTGAAACCCTTTCGCGATGTCTGTCTGTTCAGCTTCATGAGCGGGCAGATGTTGGCTTGAAGTCCGGGCTTATCTTACACGTTCTTGATGATTTCCATCATCGGCATGAACATGGCGAGCACGATGCTACCCACCACAACAGCCAGGAACACAATCATGAGCGGTTCGAGCATGGCGGTCAGGGCAGTTACGGTGTTGTCCACCTCTTCATCGTACACTTCGGCCACCTTCATGAGCATGTCCGGCAGCTGACCGGTTTCTTCACCCACGTCCACCATGGAAATCATCATGGGCGGGAAGACATTGCAGGTGCTCATCGGGGTAACGATGGATTCACCTTCTCGCACAGAGTCGTGAATCTTGGTCACGGCATCTGCCACCACCACGTTGCCCGCAGTGTCGCGGGTGATGAGCAGGGCCTGCAGAATCGGCACACCGGAGGATACCAGGGTACCAAAGGTGCGGGAGAAACGGGCAACAGCACTCACCTTGGTCAGGTCACCAATCTTGGGCAGCTTCAGCACCATGGCATCCACGGCGCGGCCACCCTTGGGCGTGCGCTTCCAAATGGATACGCCAACGATGCCGGCGGCAACAAGGCCGAGGAAGAGAACGGCGTTCGGCACCATGGGGATGAGGGTGTCTGCCATGCAGTTATCCGAGAAGTTGAACACGAACTGGGAAAGCCCCGGTAGCTCCATGTTCTGGCCTTCGAACATTTCCTTGAACTTGGGCACGATAACCAGCATGAGGAAAGTGAGGATGCCCACTGCGATAACCAGAATAATGGTGGGGTACACCATGGCAGAGGTAATCTTGGAGCGCAGGCGGTTTGCCTTTTCCTGGTATTCGGCCAGACGCTTGAGCACGACTTCGAGCACACCACCGATTTCACCGGCCTTCACCATGTTCACAAAGAGCTTGTTGAACATCTTGGGGTAGGCGGAAAGTGCTTCGGAGAACGTGGAACCACCCTGCACAGATTCACCCAGCGCCACGATGGTGGCACGCAGGTTCGGATTCGGTTCCTGCTTGCTGAGCACATTGAGACTCTGCAGCAGCGGCAGCCCTGCATCAATCAGCGTGGCAAGCTGGCGGGTGAACACCATGAGCTCCTTCTGCTTCACAGCGCCACCGGCTTTGCCCTTGGTGCCGGCTTCCTTCTTCTTCTTGCTGCCTTTCTCTTTCTTGCCACCTTTCTGCTTGGCAGCGGTGGCTGCGCCACCCTTGGCTTCCTCGCATTCACGCACGAGCAAACCCTGGGCGCGCACCATTTCCATGGCGGCTATCTTGTTATCAGCCGTGACAAAGCCTGTTTTTTCAGC
>DEPT01000029.1 GCA_002358905.1 Akkermansiaceae bacterium UBA3385 | reverse complement strand
TGGAGCCCTTGGTCTGCCGGGAGGCAGAGAGGTGAGAATCGTTAAAAAGCTTGCCGATTTCCGGGCTGAAAAAGGGGCAAAAGTATAGTCTTTTTATGGGTCAGGTTCATAACGTATTCATTATCAACACCACTTTTATTTGAGAGGGGCAAACCATATACTTTTATCCAATCCACTCATCATTAAGCCTTTGCATCAAAATAGGGGTTTATTGTATGCCGCGACCCCAGTCCTTTAGAGTCCCCGGGGAGTAAGAAAGGGCAAAATCAGGGCGTTTTGAGCCTTTTAATATACATTCTTTTTAACAATTAAGGACTCCGCAATCCGTTAAATATCAGCGCATAAACAGAAAAAGGCTGCATCCCCTCAATTTCAGGAATGCAGCCTTTGGCAATAGGGCCGGTGGGGTTCGAACCCACGACCAAAGGATTATGAGTCCTCTGCTCTAACCGCTGAGCTACAGCCCCACACGGAGTGTACAAAAGAGACCGGGTGGTTGCAAGCTAAAAATAGCAGGGATTTTGTCATGCAAGAGGATAAATCAGGGGCGAACAGACTCCGTGCCTGATTCCTGGGCAGGTGTATCATCCTGTGTTTCAAGGGTGCGTTTCTCATCCTGCGGAGCTGCGGCCGTGGGGCCTTCTGCCGCTCCCCAGAGAGCAACAAGAGTCTCATTTCCGAAATAGGCCACATCTGCCAGGCGGGAAAGGTGCACTTCCAACCGGGTGAACATATCATCCTCGAACTCAGCGGCCACCAGTTCCTCATCTTCCGCATCCAGGAATGAGAAATCGGCAGAGCGAAGTTCCGTGAACAACTCTACAATGGAAGGGGCCAGGGTAGCAGCGCTCCGGGCATCCACCACCGCTTCGAGCAAGCCGATCAGTTCCCCCAGGCGGGTTTTCAACGCATCCAGCGCAGCGCGGGTGGCAGGAGCCAATTCAGACTCCGCAGATTCGATATCCTCTTCCTGCATTTCTTCCTCAGCGATCTCCGGCTCGTCATCAGCGCAAACTGCAATGGGCATAACCATCTCATTCCCCTGAGCAGGAGCGGTAACACACAGACCGAGAAGCAAAAGAGCAGCGCTAATGCAGGACTTTATCATGACGGAGGGGCTTATAGCACGCGCCTGTGTGCTCGGCAAGCCAAATTTCAAGATTCACTGCCAAAACAGTGATTTAAGTCAAAAAAAGATTAATTTTTTAAGTCGTGGTCAACAGAATGATTGACGTAGGGGAGCGTTTGGTGTAGACTGCACAACGGGCGTACACTACACCCGCAACGCGTTAATCACTTCACCTATCTACTTCCGTGTACTCGAACGAAGACTTTCTCCTGCAGCTCCTGGTAGAAGCCGGGGCTATCGATGAGGGAACCCTCGATGCTGTCCGCATGCAGCTTTCACCGCTGGATAATATCATCGAGCACCTTGTCGAGAACCACTATCTGACCCACGAATATATAGCCCAGGTTGCCGCTAACAACTCCGGACTGGAATATGTGGATGTCATGTCCTTTGAGATTGACCCGAGCATTATTGCTACGGTCAAGGGCGAGCTGGCCCGCCGAGTGAAGTTCCTGCCGCTGGGGGATGACGGATTCTCCCTGCAGGTGGCTATCTGTGATCCCTTCGACATGCAGACGATGGACAGTCTGCCGCAGTTCCTCGGGCGCGATGTGAGTTTCTTTGTTACCGCTGAGCCGCAGCTGATGAAAGCCCTGGATAAGTATTATCCGGAGAAGAAACAATTTGCCAAGGGCGATACGGAAGGCCCGATTATCGAGCTGGTGGATAACATGTTCAACGAAGCGCACGAGATGCGAGCCTCCGATATCCACATTGAGCCCATGGAAGACCGAGTGCGTCTGCGTTTCCGTGTGGACGGACGCCTGGTGGAGGTGGCCAACCACCCGAAGAAGCTGCTTGGCCCCATTGTAGCACGTCTCAAGGTGATGAGCACCTCCATGAGCATTGCAGAAAAGCGAGTACCACAGGACGGCCGTATTGAAATGGACCTGCGCGATGGCGCCCATATCGATCTTCGTGTGAGCACCGTGCCCACCAATCACGGTGAATCCGTGGTGATGCGTATTCTGGATAAATCGGCTCTGGCTCTGGGGCTGCCGCAGCTGGGCTTCCTTTCCGACGATGAAGCCACCTTCGACCGGCTGGTAACCCTGCCGGACGGCGTGATTCTGGTGACGGGTCCCACCGGTTCCGGTAAGACCACCACGCTTTACGCCTGTCTGAACCACCTGAACCGCCCGGATAAGAAGATTATCACCGCAGAAGACCCGGTGGAATACGAAATGAGCGGTATTAACCAGGTGATGATTCGTTCGGAAATCGGCATGACCTTCGCTGCGGCTCTGCGCGCCATGCTTCGTCAGGCTCCGAACATCATCATGATTGGTGAAATTCGAGACGGGGAGACCGCCAGCATCGCCATTCAGGCCGCCATGACAGGTCACCTCGTTCTTTCCACCCTGCACACCAATGATGCCCCCTCCTCTGTGGCTCGTCTGGCAGACATGGGTGTGGATCGCTTCCTGATTGCCTCCGCCGTGCGAGCCATCATGGCGCAGCGTCTCTGCCGCAGCCTTTGCTCCTGCAAGATCGATGGCCAGCTGACGGCCAAACAGGCCAGCACACTGGGCATTGATATTTCCCGCCCGGTGAAGAACCCGCGCCCCGGAGGCTGCGAAAAGTGCCGTGGCAAGGGCATGAAGGGACGTCTGGGTATTTTTGAAATCTTTGAGGTAACGGATGATGTCCGCGGACTCATCAACTCGAACCTCACCTCGGCCCAGCTTCGCAAGCGCGCCCGCGAACTCGGCATGCGCACCCTGCGCGAAGACGGTGTCCGCAAGGTAATGGCCGGACTCACCTCCGCAGAAGAAATCATCCGTGTAACAACTGGCGACGCCAGCTGATTTTCCCACCCCATAACCATTTTATACTGATAACCATGAATAACGAGGTTGCAATTGATGTTTTTATCAACAACGGCATGCTGGAGCGTTCCGTTGCCAAAGACATTGTGGACGAAATGTCCAACAGTGGTAAGGAGCTGTGGGAAACGCTGATTGATTTCGGCATTATCAGCGCCCCGGAAGACTACTGGAATGTCATCGCCATGGAAGTGGGCGCCCAGTACATCTCCCTGGCAGATTTCACACCTCCCGCTGAGGTGCTCGCCATGATTCCCGCCGGCCAGGCACGCCTGCACGGTGCCCTGCCCATCGAATACCGCGAGGGCGAAGGCCTGTATGTATGCCTGGAAGATCCGCTGAACCCGCAGACGGTGGACGACCTGCGCATTGCCACCGGGCAGGATATCTACCTGTACGTGGCAGCGGACTATGAAGTGCGCGCCCGCATTACCGAATGCTACGGTGGAGCCGAAGCTGCTATGGGAGACCTGCTGGCAGAGCTGGACTCCATGAGCGTGGGCAGCCAGGATGGCTCAGAAGAAGCCAATGCCGCACCGGTTATCAAGTTTGTAAACCTGGTGATTATGCAGGCCATCAAGGAAAAGGCCTCCGATATTCACCTGGAGCCCTTCGAAACGGAGTTCAAGATTCGCTACCGAGTGGACGGCGCTTTGTATGAAATGGCCCCGCCCCCCGTGCACTTGGCCAACTCCGTGATTTCCCGCGTCAAGGTGATGGCCGGCATGAATATTGCCGAGCGCCGCGTGCCGCAGGACGGCCGCATCGTGATGAAGGTGGGTGAAGCCGGTGTGGACATGCGTGTGAACTCCCTGCCCACCCAATACGGCGAATCCGTGGTAATGCGTGTGCTCGACCGCAACAGCGTGAGCCTGAACCTGGACAACCTGAACCTTTCCCCTCACCTGCACGAATACATCATCGACACGGTGAACAAGCCCAACGGCATTTTCGTGGTGACCGGCCCCACAGGCTCCGGTAAGACCACTACTCTCTACGCTGCTCTGCGCGAGGTAAATACGGAGGATTCCAAGCTTCTCACCGCAGAAGACCCGGTGGAATACGATATCGACGGCATTGTTCAGGTTCCCATCAACGAAGCCATCGGCGTGACTTTCCCGCGTGTACTCCGCGCTTTCCTGCGTCAGGACCCGGACCGAATTCTGGTGGGCGAAATTCGAGACAAGGACACCGCCCAGATTGCCATTCAGGCCGCTCTGACGGGTCACCTCGTGCTTTCCACCCTGCACACGAACGATGCCGCAGGCGCCGTAACCCGCTTTGTGGACATGGGCGTGCAGCCATTCCTGCTGGCAGCAACCCTGCTGGGTGTGCTGGGGCAGCGTCTGGTGCGAACCATCTGCCCGTACTGCAAAACACCGTACAAGCCCTCTAACACCCTGCTGCAGCAGCTTGGTATCAACCCGCAGCTCATCGGGCAGCAGCAGTTCTTCACCGGTGCCCGCTGCGATAAATGCGCCAACACTGGCTACAAGGGACGTAAGGGTATCCACGAGCTGCTGAACGTGACTGACCCCATCAAGGAACTCATCACGCAGAATGTGCCCTCCATCGTCCTGAAACAGAAAGCAGTCGAGCTGGGCATGACCACGCTGCGCGAAGACGGTATCCAGAACATCTTCGAAGGCAACACTACGATTGAAGAAGTGCTGAAATACACCTAATGTCTTGACGCGCCAGTCTACATCTGCTATTTTTTTAACATAACGATACTTTCCCCACAAACTTACTAAACCACTATGCCTAATTTCAAATACACTGCGCTCGACCAGAACGGCGCTGAAAAAACAGGCTTTGTCAC